>JAGNLM010000004.1:0-349 GCA_017999615.1 Gammaproteobacteria bacterium
TCGCCCCGGTCGGTCTCCTCGGCGAGGAGTGGCCGCCAGGCGATGCCCCGGTGGGCGGTGCCCCGGCCGGGCGCCGAGCGCCCGCCGGGTCTGCAGTGCTTCTGGCGGCTGGGCTTCTAGCGGTATCCACCACCATACGGAGGATAGCCATAGCCTCCGGCCGGAGGGACGTAGGTCGGAGCGCCGTACTGGCCCGGAATGGTGGCCGCCCCCTGGAGCGCCGGTTGCGGCGCTCCAGGCACTGCGGGGGCCGCCGGCTGGGCCGGGAGCGCCGGCATCGCGGGCTGCGCTGCCGCAGGCTTCGCAGGGACCGCCGGCTGGGCCGGGAGCGCCGGCATCGCGGGCTGCG
>JAGNLM010000004.1:449-153865 GCA_017999615.1 Gammaproteobacteria bacterium
CTGCCGCAGGCTTCGCAGGGACCGCCGGCTGGGCCGGGAACGCCGGCATCGCGGGCTGGCTCACCGCAGGGGCCGCGGGCTTGGCAGGGACCGCCGGCTGGGCCGGGAACGCCGGCACCGCGGGCTGCGCTGCCGCAGGCTTCGCAGGGACCGCCGGCTGGGCCGGGAACGCCGGCATCGCGGGCTGGCTCACCGCAGGGGCCGCGGGCTTGGCAGGGACCGCCGGCTGGGCCGGGAACGCCGGCACCGCGGGCTGGCTCACCGCGGGCGCCGCGGCAGGAGCCGGGGCCTGGCTCGCGGGCGGAGCGAAGGCAGGGGCGCCATAGCCCTGGGGCCCGTATCCGGGGGCGCCGTAGCCGCGAAACGCCTGGCCTGGAGCACCGTAGGGGGGCGCGCCATAGCCAGGGGCGGGAGGCGCATAGCCAGGAGCGCCATAGCCCTGGCCGCCGTAGGCTGCACCGCCATCCTGGCCACGCATCCCCTTGCGGCAGTCTTCGACCTTCTTCTGGCACTCCTTCTTGCAATCACGGCCGCTCTCAGGGGTTACGGGTCCGTAGCGGCAGTAATCCAGGCAGCTCCGACGGATCTGCTCGCACTCCTGCTGGGCCTGCGCCAAAGGCGCCGCGACCAGTATCACCGCCGCGCTCGCCGACAGGCACATCCGCACGACCTTCTCGACTCTCATTGGGAAACTCCTCCATCCCTGCGACGCGCAGGGCCGGCCTGAAGTATAGGCCCCGCGTCTCCAGACCCTCCAGCCGGGATTTTCCCTCCCTCTGACTTCCCGCATGGGGGCTGCGAAGATTGGCCTCGGACCGTATGATGTGCCCTCGATTCTCGCCGGGAGGCTTCTCCATGCAGGTCGCAAACAACATGGTCGTGACCATCGACTACACGCTCACCGACAACGACGGAACGGTGCTCGACTCCTCCGACGGCGGCGAGCCGCTCGCGTATCTGCACGGACAAGGCAACATCATCGTCGGCCTGGAAGAGGCGCTTGAGGGGCTCTCCGCCGGCGACGCCGTGGACGTGACCGTCCTTCCCGAGAAGGCCTACGGCGAGCGGCGCGACGACCTGATTCAGGTCGTTCCCCGGGAGCGTTTCGTGACCGACGGGGAGATCGAGGTGGGAATGACGTTCCACAGCCACGAATCCGACAATGGCGGGCGGGTCGTCCGAGTGGTAGAGGTCTCGCCCGAACAGGTCACGATCGACGGGAACCACCCGCTCGCGGGGGTCACCCTCAATTTCTCGGTCAGGATTCAGGACGTGCGCGAGGCCAGCGCCGAGGAGCTCGACCACGGTCACGTCCACGGCCCGGGCACCCACCACCACTGATTGCGGGGGAGCGAGACGATGGCGATCGAGGAAGGGAAACCGGCACCGGCGTTCACCCTGACGGACGCATCGGGCAGGAAGGTCTCGCTGAAGGACTTCCAGGGCAAGGACGTCATCGTCTACTTCTATCCCAAGGACGACACCCCCGGCTGCACCAAGGAGGCCTGCGGCTTCCGGGACCTCTGGGCGGACATCGAGGCCCTGGGGGCGACGGTGGTCGGCGTGTCGCCGGACGACGCCTCCCGGCACGGCAAGTTCGCAGGCAAGTACGGGCTCCCCTTCACCCTGCTCTCCGATCCAGACCACGCCGTGATGGAGCAGTACGGCGCGTGGGGCGAGAAGAGCATGTACGGCAAGAAGACGATGGGCGTGATCCGCTCCACCGTCTGGGTGGGGCCAGACGGCAGGGTGAAGAAACACTGGAAGAAGGTGACCAAGGCCGAGGCCCACCCTGCGCAGGTTCTCGAGGCCCTCCAGTCCGGTTGACCGGTCTCGCCCGGTTTTTCGCAGCGCCTCCGAGCGAGCTGCTTGTGGCGCAAAAGACCCAGTTTTGCCCCTCACAACCGCGCAAGGTTGCAAAAAGGAAACAAAGTGTCGTAGTATTTAGACACTTCGAGACTCAGGCCCAGTGAGGCCAGCCGCCGGCAGGTGGTCCCGCGCAAGCGCAGGCACGGCCAGCGACACCTCGACAGGCCACAAGGGGCGAGACAGCGAAACCATGAAGGCGATCATCCTCAGCGCTGGGCAGGGCACACGGCTTCTTCCGGCGACCGAGCGTGCTCCCAAGTGCACCGTGCCGCTGGCGGGGAAACCACTCATCGAGTGGCAGCTCGACCACCTGGCCCAGTGCGGGGTCGAGGACGTCACCGTGGTGGTGGGCTTCGGCGCGGAGTATGTGGACGCCCTGGTCGCCCGCCGTGCGGGCTCCGGTCGCGTGCGTACCCTGTTCAACCCGGACTTCGCGGTAGCGGACAATCTCTTCAGCTGCTGGATGGCGCGCGGGGAGATGACCGAGGATTTCGTGCTTCTCAACGGGGATACGGTGTTCGAGCCGGCGATACTCGAGCGCCTGCTCGCGTCCCCCGTTCAGCCCGTGACGCTCGCCATCAACCGCAAGGCACACTACGACGACGACGACATGAAGGTGGAGCGCTCGGGAGCGCGGCTCCTCAAGGTCGGCAAGGACCTGCCCCTGGACCAGGTGGACGGCGAGTCCATCGGCATGATGGTCTTCCGTGGCCAGGGGCCGGCGCTGTTCCGCGAGGCCCTCGGTCGCGCCGTGCAGCGCAAAGAGTCCAAGAAGCAGTACTACCTCTCGGTCATCGCCGAGCTGGCTCGCGAGGGGTACGTCTGGACGCAGGACATCTCCGGGCTCGAGTGGAGCGAGATCGACTATCCGCTCGACCTGGTTCGCGCCTCGAAGCTCGCAGCCGGCTGGAAGCACGCGGCGGGAGAGCGCACCTCCCGGACGGCGGGCCCCGCCCGCTAGCGCGGGTCGACTCTACCGCGCAGGATCCGCTCGGCGTACTCCCGGTCGGAGACCTTGTCGACGTCCACCGCGGCCTCGGGATACGGCAAGAGCACGGTCCCGATCCGCACACCCAACTGGAGCGAAAGCCGCTCCAGGGCTTGGCCGAGGGTCAAGCGCCCCGTGAGGTAGCGCAGGACCGTTCCCCAGCCGAGCGCCCGCAGCATGCGCCAGGGCCGCTTGCGCTCCCCCTCGACGCGCCGCCAGAAGTCCGCCACACCCCGGGCCGCGGGTGAGAGGAAGGCGTAGAGATTGCACCCGCTGTAGACGTCGTCCCGAAAGCGCAGGCCCGTGCGGTGCATGCCGGGAAAGGCGGCCATGACCTCCTTGTAGCGGGCGAGCCCCACGACCAGTTCCGAGCCGGCCCTTCGCGCGTGGCCGCAGAAGTACTCCACCACCTCGGGGCGCAGCAGCGCGTGGTCCCCCGTGGTGAGGAGCACTGGCTCCGACTCGGGCAGGCTCTGCAGGGCCGCCAGCGCACTCGTGCTCGGGGTCGGACCAGGGGGCAGCCAGTCCCAGGCTCCCGTGGCCACACCCGCGCGTAGCTCGCCGTCCTGCTCCAGGGCCTCCCGGGGTGGACCGCAGAGCACGCAGCGGCCCACCTGGGGACTGCCCGCGAGGGCGTCGAGGACACGCAACAGCATGGCCCGCCCGCCGACCGGGACCAGGGACTTGTAGCGAACCCCGGCGGAGAGCGCCAGCGGGTCGTCGGGGGTGCGGTCGCCCGCGAGCACGACCGCCGTGAAACGCGGCGCTTCGTCCCGGACGCTAGCGGGGGACACGGCAGTTGACCCTCGAGGCCGCCATAACCATCATTCGATCCTCCCTCAGCGACAGGCCTCTGGCACCTTCCCCATGGCGATCAGCATACGCGAAGTCGAGACCCGGGCCGACCGCAAGGAATGGGTGCGCTTTGCCTTCGAGCTCTACCGGGACGACCCGCACTGGGTCCCGCCGATCATCTCCGACGACCACGCCTACTTCGACCCGGATCGAAACCCCGCCTTTGAAGTGAACCGGGCTCGGCGATTCCTCGCGCAGTCGGGAGGCCGCACCGTCGGCCGGGTCTGCGCCAGCGTCAACGAGCTCGAGGCCGGGAAGCTCGGCCACCTGCGGGGACGCTTCGGGTGGTTCGAGTCCATCGACGACCCGGAGGTCGCCGGACGTCTCCTGGAAGCCGCCCGCGATTGGCTGCGCGGGCAGCAGTGCACGGAGATGACGGGGCCCCAGGGGTTCACGGACCTCGATCCGGAGGGACTCCTGATCGAGGGATTCGAGCGCCTGCCCACCATCAGCGGAAGCTACAACCCGCCCTACTACCGGCAGCTCCTCGAGGGCTTCGGACTCACCCGGGACGCCGACTACATCGAGTATCGCCTGCGCGTCCCGGACGAATCGCCGCTGCTCGAGCGCCTGCGCAAGCGCTACGGTGGGAACGACCGGTACCGGGTCGTGACCTGCCGGAGCCGCCGCGAGCTGCTCGGACACGCGCCGGCCATCTGGGCGTTGCTGGAAGCCGCCTTCGCCCCGCTCTACGGGGTGGTACCGCTCACCGACACCCAGCGCGAGTACTACACCCGAAAGTACTTCAACTACCTCGACCCGGAGCTGGTGAAGCTGCCCTTCTCCCGCGAGGGCGAGCTGGTGGGATTCTTCATCGGCATGCCGGGGCTGAGCCGGGCCCTGCAGCGCGCCCGGGGCCGTCTGCTGCCCTTCGGTTTCCTGCCGATCCTGCGCGACTACCGCCGCCCGGAGACGGTGGAGTTCCTGCTGGCCGGGGTGAAACCGGGCGAGCCCTCCGCCATCGTCACAGCGGTCACGCTGATCGACATGTACGACACGCTGCGCCGGCGGGGCGTGCGCTTCATGGAGACCAACCGCGAGCTCGAGGACAACACCACCGTCAACCGGATCTGGCTCAATTTCGAGCAGGACTACTTCCGCCGCTCGCGCGTGTACCGGATGCCGGTCTGAGGTGGCGAGACCCTGACGTGACGGAACTGGTGCTCGCCCACCTCTCCGACCCGCACCTCACCCATCTGGGGGAGGTGCGCGGCCGGGAGCTCCTGAGCAAGCGGGTTCTCGGGTACCTCTCCTGGCGCACGCACCGCCGGCACGTGCACCGCTCGGAGGTCCTGGACGCGCTCCTCACCGACCTGCGCGGCGTCGCCGCAGACCAGGTGGTCGTCACCGGGGACCTCACCCACATCGGTCTGCCCCAGGAGTTCCGCCAGGCAGCCGCCTGGCTGCCCCGCATCGGCGCACCGGACCGCGTGTTCGTCATCCCGGGAAACCACGACGCCTACCGGTGGGCCCCCTGGTCCGAGACCTTCGCGCTCTGGGCCCCGTACCTCGCCTCCGACCCAGGGGCTCCGGCGGCGTCCACCGACGGCCGGGCCCCCCTGCCGACCCTGCGCGTGCGCAACGGCGTGGCCTTGATCGGTCTCAGCACCGCGCGACCGTCCCCTCCCTTCATGGCCACCGGCCGGATCGGACGGGCGCAGCTCGAGGCCCTGGGGGACATGCTCCGCACGACCGGGGAGCGAGGGCTCTTCCGGGTGCTGTTGATCCACCATCCCCCGGTGCCCGGCAGCATCCGCTGGCGCAAGCGGCTCACCGACGCGCCCGCGCTGGGTGCGGTGCTGGCCGAGCGGGGTGTCGAACTGGTGCTCCACGGTCACGCCCACCGCGACTCCCGTCTCTGGCTCCCGACCCCCGCCGGAAGGGCCCCGGTCATCGGCGTGCGGTCCGCATCAATGCACGGCCCGGACGCGGCGCGGCGCGCCCAGTACCATGTGTTCCGTATCTCGCGCCGGGGGCGAGGCTGGAACGTGCGCCTCTCGGTGCGGGAATACGCGCCCGAGGAGCACCGCTTCACCCCGGTGGGCGCGTGGGAGGTGGACTCGCCCGGCCCCCGGGAGAGGGGCACAGACAGCGACAGGGAGAAGGAGATGGAGACGGAGACGGAGACATGAACGAGACCATTCGCCGGTTCGGCTACCCCGCGACCCTCATCCGGGAGTATCCCGACTGGGTCGTCCTGCTGCGCCCCCGGCAGGCCACCCTGGGGACGCTCGTGGTCGCCTGCAAGGACGACGTCCTGCGGCTCTCCGACGTGTCCCTCGACGCCTTCGCCGCGCTGAAGCAGGTGGCGGTCGACGTGGAGACGACCCTGCGTGCCGAGTTCGACTGCCAGCGCATCAACTACCTGATGCTGATGATGGTCGACCCGCACGTCCACTGGCACGTCCTCCCCCGCTACCACAGCCCGAGGACCTTCGCCGGCATCACGTTCCCGGACCCCGGCTGGCCAGCCCTGCCGGACCTCTCCTTCGCGACCCCGACCGAGCCGGGCGTGCAGGCCGCGCTGGTGGAGCGTCTGCGGGCGGCGTGGCCGAAGAGCTGAACCGCCACCCTGACCCTCGACCCACCCTCTCCCTTCTCGGTACCCCAGGGCCCCATGTCACCGAACCCACTCAAAGTCTGCATTACCTCCTCGTCATCCTTCCCCACTCCTGGCGGCGTGGAGATGCGCATCAGCAGATACCTCAAGGGGTTCACCGAACGCGGCGTAGAAGTCGAAGTGATCGCCGGGACACCGGCACTCGCCAAGCTCACGGAGCACGACACGACCGCCGACTGGCGGAGCTTTCCCCTGGGCCACGTCTTCCCCCCAGAGTTCCTCGACAACGTGCCCATCCACCGCATCCGGCTGGGCGACAAAATGAACAAGGAGAGAATTCATTTTCTCGGGGAACAGATCATCAAGCTCTTGGACAGTGGTTTCGTCAACCCGCATATCTTCCACAGCCTTTCCACCAAGCCCAACTTCACCATCCCTCTTCTCAAGGCCTTGAAGGCCCGCGGCAAAGGGCTCGTCTTCTCCTACGCCATCGCCCACAACGCCCCCATTTGGCCACCCAAGAAACTGATCTCAGGGCTCGCAAAGAGATATTTCCTGCGGCAGGCCTACAATCAGTTCGACACCATCATCGTGGCGACAGACGCCCTGAAGGGCCTTCTCAGGTCGCTAGGCGTCACCTCGCAGATAGCCGTCATCCCCAACGGGGTCAACATCGAAATCTACAGGCCTGCCGAAACACCTGCCGAAAAGGTCTCGCTGCGAAAGGAACTCGGCCTGCCCCCCGACTGCCAGCTTGTTTGCGGCGTAGGCACCGTCTATCCCCGCAAAGGCTGCGACATACTCCTCGAGGCGTGGCATCGCCTGTCCGAGAAATACCCGAATCTACACGTCGTTTGGTTGGGTCGGCGGAGAGATCTCTTCGTCCCTGAGCTTGCGGACTACCGGAAGAGAATGGATGAGCTCCTCACGCGTGGAGATGCCCCCGCCCGCATTCACATGATCGGACACTCGGACAGGGTCTCCTCCTATCTCAGGGCCGCCGATATTTTTGCCTTCCCGAGCGAGAGAGAGGGCATGCCGAACGCTGTTCTGGAAGCCATGGCATCGGGACTGCCAACAGTCATGACGTACTACCGAGGGTACTCCGAGGAAATAGGCCGCAACCATCATGAATACATCATGACGGAACGAAACAGTGAACGGCTCGCTGCGTCACTCGAGTTATTGCTTTCTTCCGAGGAATTGAGGCGCAACCTGGGAAACAACGCGGTCAGCTTTATTCGCAAGACGATGCCATTGTCTCGGAGCATCGACCGACACGTTGACGTCTACCGTGCCGTTGCCGAGAAGACACATTACCCTCAATGACCTTTGCCAGGAACCGAAGTCCTGAGATGACTTCTGAGGCAATTATGTTCCCGACAGATCCTCGCCCCACGATTGCGTTTCCGACGCGACTGCTCGCGACCCGCGGAGGCCCGGGACCCAAATGACGCCAAACACTGTTCCATACGAGGATTACCGTCGATCACACCAAGGAAAAGGTTTGGATTACAACGAGAAGTTCTCCCACTATCCTCATCGCTCGGTAGCCTGGGGAATTGAGCAACGCATCCTCCTGGGAATTCTTCACGCCCGATTCCCCACCCCGGGAGCCGTGCGCCTGCTGGATTTTGCGTGCGGAACGGGACGGATACTTCGGCTCTTCGAAGACAGGGTCGGAACCTCCACCGGAGTCGACGTCGCCGACTCCATGCTGCAGGTGGCTCAGGCCACTCTCACGCGCTCGGAACTTCTCCTGGCCGACGTGACTCGGTCGAGCAGCTTCGACAATCGGCGGTTCGACCTGATCACGGCGTTTCGCTTCTTTCCTAACGCCGAACATGCCCTGCGCGACTCGGCAATGGCCAAGCTCGCGTCCTTGTTGGCGTCCGATGGATTGCTGATTTTTAACAACCATCTTCGCTGCACGGGAACAACCATGCGCGCGAGGCGAGTCCTACAGCGCCTTGGGCGCCCTCAGACCGAGCGCAGGCTTCATTGCATGAGTGACTCGGAGGTGGAGCAACTGGTGGCCACCCACGGCCTGCATATCGTGGAGCGACATCATCTCGCCCTGATGCCCGTACTCAAGGAAAAACGCAGTTTCTTGCCGCAGGCCGTGCTCACTCGCATCGAGGAATGGGCTGCGGACAACGCGCGTTTCGACCGCTTCTTCAACACGAAGATTTATGTCGTTCAATCCGGCACAGGGTGAGTTGGCTGCTGGCTTGCCACGGAAACGCCCGCTTCTGCTCATCGAGTTGATAGGGCCCGCCGGATCGGGCAAGACCACGGCAGCAGAACCGCTGACTCATGACCTCCAAGCCCGGGGGCTTTCGGTGCTTTCCTGCGAGAACCTGCGCAGGGGAGATTTGAGGCGGGGCGGCCGGCACGTCCAGAAATCCAGTCCCTTGTATCGGGCAGCCCGTTTATTGAGGCTCGCTGCGACTCACTGCGTATTCACCACGTCCGTGTTCCTTGCGGGCATTCTTCTCGGTCCTCCTTATCGCAAGCGTGCCTACTACGCCACCCGCGCCTGTGGGCAATTGGACTTCCTCACCCACCTCCGGCGTGAGGCGTCATTCGACGTCGTGCTGGTGGACGAGGGTATTGTGAACGTGCTCTGGTCCATGACGTTGGGGGCCCCGCGGTGGCGTGGGTCAGGGCTGCTCCGAACTGCTCTGGCTGCCTATGTGCGCGAATCGAATGCCAGGGGCATCGTAATGACGGCCGATGCGGACCTACTTGCCGCTCGTGCGTTCTCGCGCACCGGATCCTCCCGTTTCTCCGTGCGCGCCGATCCAGTGCAACGCGCAGAGTTCCGCAGATGGCTTGCCTATCACGAAAAACTGGTCGAATTGCTACCAGATGGGTTCGTCGTGGCCCAAGTGGATGCCAATCGCGACCCCGAGAGTGTGCGGGTGGAATTGCTAGCTGAGACGGAAGGCCTGTTCGACGCGAAGGTCTGACTGTCGGCCTGCTGGGTCAGTGTTCATCCTTACGCAAGAGGTCGCGCTCCGGAAGCCGCGAATTGTCCCACGGGCATGGGTACCAACGCCCCGTCTTCCAACCTCACCACCCGGTCCGCGATCTCGGCCAGCCCCGTCTGGTGCGATACGGCCAGCATCGTCACCTCGCCCCTCAACCGGGCCAGCGTCTCGCACAACGCCGCCTCGCTCGCAGGGTCCAGCGCGCTGGTCGCCTCGTCGAGGATCAGGAGCTTCGGGCGGCGGACCAGCGCCCGGGCAATGGAAATGCGCTGGCGCTGACCACCCGAGAGCATGCTGCCCCGCTCACCGACGGTCGTCTGCATCCCTTCCGGCATCGCACTCACGAACTCCCACGCCCCGGCTGCGCGCAACGCTCGCTCCGCGTCGCCCTCGGTGAGGTCGGGGTCACCCAGGATGACGTTGTGCAGCACGCTCTCGTGCAGCAGCAGGGTCTCCTGGGGAACGTAGCCGATCATCCGGCGCCACGCCTGGAGGTTGCACTCGCCCAGGGCAACCCCGTCCAGCGTCAGTCGGCCGGACGTGGGCTCGAGCAGACCGGTCACCAGGTCGAGGATGGTCGTCTTCCCCGCACCCGAAGGCCCCACGATCGTGGTGAAGGAGCTCGCTGGAAGCCTCAGGGTCAGGCCGCGCAGGATGGGCCGGTCGCCGAACGCGAAGTGCACGTCCTCGAGGGCCAGTTCGCGCTCGAACACCGGTGTACAGCCGTGGGGCTCGGCCTCAGGCGACCCCTCCGCTCGGTCGATGGTGCCCCGCAGCGACCAGTAGGCGCTCTCGTTGACCGACATCTTCTGATATTCGTGCTGCAGCTTGCCCGCGAGCTTCAGCACCCGCAGCAGGAGCAGCATCAGGACCACGACGCTCGCGAGAGGCAGGCCCCAGACGTTCACCACCAGGTAGGCGGCGCCAGCGACGAAGGCGATAGCCACGGGCTCGTGGATCGCCCGCAGGCCCTCGACGCTCAGGACCTCCTTGCGCATCGCCTTGTTCATGCGTCGCGTCTCCGCCTCCAGCACCACGTTGGCCCCGCCCGCGAGCCCCATGGTCTTGAGCGCCTTCACCGACTGCAGCGTGTCCGCCATGCGCCGCAACAGCGACACGAGCACGTCCGTCTGCCGGCGCCCGGCGCGGCGGGCCTTGCGCACCAGCCGCCCCAGGGAGAGCGTGATGGCCGCCCCCCCCAGCACCGCCGCGAGCGTGGCCTGCCAGGACACGAAGAGGGCAGCGACCGTGTACACCAACGTCTCGACGGCGTGCGCGAGCGCCCGTGCGCCGCTCAGATAGGCGTTGGATGCGCGCACCGTCTCCGTGGCCATCGCGTTGGCGAGCGAGCCCACCGGCTGATGCAGGAAGAACTCCCAGCGGGCGCGCAGCAAGGCACGCAGCAGCCGCAGGCGCAGGTCGGTGCCGATCTGCGCCACCGTGTACCCGACGTGGCGATTGGCCAGCAGCACCATCGCGGCCTTCAGGCTGACGCCGACGACGATGATCAGCAGCAGCGGCCCGAGGGATGGGTCGATGCCGAGGCCGTGGAGGAACTTCCCCAACCCACGCTCGCTCTGCCCCCCACTCTCGGCGTTGGCCGCAAGGTCCAGGATGGGGAACAGCGCCGACAGGCTGATCCCCTCGAACACACCCGCCACCAGAAGGGCGACCAGGGTGACCAGCGTGCGCCGGGGGTAGGCCCGGGCGATCTCACGGAGGAATCTCATGGTGGCCGGGTGGGTCTAGGGAGCCCCCGTCCCCCCCGCCTCCCCCGCGATCGGCCGCAGGGCGAGGAAGGCCGCGAGGATGGCGTCGACCTGCTCCGGCGTGTGGGCCGCGCTCAGGCTGCAGCGCAGCAGGCAGGCCCCCGAGGGCGTGGCGGGCGGAAGGATCAGGTTGACGTAGACACCGCGCGCCAGCAGGTCGTGCCACCAGACCAGCGCCTGCTCCTGGCTTCCCACCTCCACCGCCACCACCGGGCTCGGCTGGGGCCCCAGCCGGAAACCGGCGCCCGCGAGCCCGTCGTAGAGGTGATGGACGTTGCGCCAGAGGTGCTCGCGCAGTTCCTCGCGCTCGCGCAGGATGCGCAGGGCGACGCGGGTCGAGGCGATGACCGAGGGCGCGGGCGAGGCGGTGAAGATGTAGGAGCGCACCGCGTTGCGCATCAGGTCGAGCTCCGGGTGGCGGCTGACGCAGAACCCCCCGACCGAGCCGAGGCTCTTGCTGAAGGTGCCGACCACGAGGTCGACGTCGTCCTCCACGCCTGCCTCCTGGCAGAGGCCCCGCCCGGTCGCCCCGAGCACGCCAAGCGAGTGCGCCTCGTCCACGAGCAGACAGCCTCCCAGCTCCCGCTTGACCGCCGCCATCTCGGCGAGCGGGGCGCGGTCGCCGAGCATGCTGTAGATGCCCTCCACCACGATGAGGGTGCGCTCCGCCCTCTCGCCCAGCCGGCGCAAGCGCTTCTCGAGGTCGGCCGCCTCGTTGTGCCGGAAACGGACCACGTCGGCCCCGCTCAGGCGCGTGCCCTCGTAGATGCTCGCGTGGCAGTCGGCGTCGAGGAGGATCGTGTCGCCCTGTCCTGCCAGGGTGCTGACGACCCCCATCGTCGCCAGGAAGCCGGTGGAGAACACGACGGCGGAGGGTACCCCGTAGAATTCCGCGAGCTCGCGCTCGAGCGCCAGGTGGCTGCCATACGTGCCGTTCGCCATGCGCGAGCCGGTGGTTCCGGTGCCCTGCTCCGCCACGGCCCGCTGGGCGGCCTCGATGCATTCGCGCTCGAAGGTCAATCCGAGGTAGTTGTTGGTGCCGGCCAGGATCACCCGCCGGCCCTCGATGAGGCCCTCGGTGGCCGAGACGATCCGCTCGGTCACCACGCCGATGGGCAGGGTACCGAACGCCGCGAGCTGGGCCCGGGTGGCCGCGAGCGGCTGGAATTTCTCGAATAGCTTCATGGCAGGGGCCCCTTCACCGCGTCGGTGGCGGTAGCATACCGTATCCCTGACACCCCACCACGTACTCCTGAGCCTGCGTTGATCGCGACCCGGTACATCGCCCGCGAGATCTATCAGCCCTTCCTGGCGGTGGTGACGGTGCTGCTGGTGGTCTTCGCCGTGTACACCACGGCCATCGTCCTGAACGACGTGGTGGCGGGCGCGCTTCCCGCCCACGTCGTCCTGCGCCTGGTGCTGATCAAGTCGCTCATCGCGCTGGAGGTCCTGCTGCCCGTGGCGTTCTACTTCAGCGCCGTCATCGGGCTGGGGCGCCTGCACGCCAGCTCGGAGATGCTGGCGCTCGCCGCCTGCGGGATGGGGGAGCCCCGGGTACTCAGGACCGTCCTGCTACCCGCCTTCGCCGTCGCCTTGCTGTCAGCCGTACTCTCGGTGAGCGTGCGGCCCTGGGCCTTCCAGCAACTCTATGTGCTGAGGGCCGTGGCCGACGCCGAGTTCGACATCGAGGACCTGGAGGCAAAGCAACTCTTCGTCAGCCCGGACTCGCGCTATGCCGTCTATGCGGTGTCGGTGGACCACGCGGCGCGCAGCGCCCACGACGTGGTCGCCCAGATGCGCAACGGGGAACGGCTGCTCGTGATCGAGGCCGAGAGCCTCCATCAACCTCCGCAGCGTCTCGAGGACAGCCCGGTCTTCGAATTCTCGCGGGGCCGGGCCTTCCGCATCGACCGCCGGGGGACGCGCGACACGACGATGGACTTCGGGGTGCTGACGGTGCGGCTCGAGGCACCGGAACCCCCGGAGATCGGCTACAAGATCAAGATGCAGAGCACGGCGGCCCTGAGTCACGCCACGGCAGGCAAAGGACTCGCGGAGTTCCAGTGGCGCCTCTCCACGCCGGTGTTGACGCTCCTCCTCGCCGCGCTCTCGGTACCCCTCAGCCGCGCACCCCCGCGCCGAGGCCGGTTCCTTGGCCTGGTGATCGCGATGCTCGCCTTTGCCCTCTTCTACGCCCTGCTCCTCAGCGCCAAGAACCTGGTCCACGACCGGCTGGTGGGCCCGGTGCCCGGCCTGTGGTGGCCCATCGCGCTCCTCGCGCTGACGGTCCTCGCCCTGCTAGCCTGGCCCTGGGTCCGGCGCCGCTGGCACCCGCGATCTGCCTCACCCGCCTATGGCTGACGGGCGCGGGTCCACGCCGCGCGTCACTCTGATCGACCGCTACGTCGGCCGTACGGTCCTCGGCGCCCTCGTGCTCGTGCTGCTCGCGCTCCTCCCGCTGTTCACCATCCTCGACCTGGTCCAGCAGCTCGACGAGGTGGGCAAGGGCAACTACGGCTTTCTCGACGCGGTTCGCTACGAGCTGATGGTGCTCCCGCGCCGGGCGCTCGACCTGCTGCCGTTCCTCGTCCTCACGTCCACCACCATCGGGCTCGCGATCCTCTCTCACTTCGGCGAAACCATGGCCATGCGCTCCTGCGGCGTCTCGCGGCGCCGGCTCGGGCTCGCGGTGGTCAAGGTCGGGCTCGCGCTGATGGTGCTGGCAGCCCTCTCCGACGAATTCGTCGCCTCGCCCCTGAATCGGCAGGCCACCCGGGAGCGGGCCGTTGCGCTGGAGGGTCGGGAGGTGCTGCTCAGCGAGGACGGCTTCTGGATGCACGCCGGCTCCCGGTTCGTCAGCATCGGCCAGGTGCTCCACGGCCGCCTGCCCCAGGAGATCGACATTCTCGAGGAGGCCGAGGACGGCCACCTGCAGCGATTCGTCCACGCGCGCGAGGCCGACATCGCGAACCCCAGGTGCTGGCTGCTGCGGGACGTCATGGTCAAGCACCTCGGCCCGGGGGCGCCCCTCTCCGAACGGATGGAGGAGCTCCCGTGGGACTCCTACCTGTCGCTGAAGCAGGTCGAGATGCTGCAGCTGGAGCCCCATGTGATGTCGCCGGCGCAGCTCTTCGGCTATGCGAGGTATCTGGAAAAGACCGGTCAGAACCCGGCCCGTTACGAGATGGCGTTCTGGCAGAGGGCCACCTTGCCGCTCGTGACCAGCGCCATGGTCCTGCTCGCCCTGCCCGCGGGCTTCGGCCGGCCTCGGTCGTCGGACACCGGCAAGCTTGTCCTGTTGGCGGTTGCCGTGGGTCTGGCCTTCCAGGTCGTCAGCCAGCTCGCGGCAAACGCCGGGCTGGTGTTCTCCATCCCGGCGCCGGTGGTGACCCTCGGGCCGCTGCTGCTCGTCTTCGCGGGGGCCTTCTGGCTGTTGCGCAGGGCCGGCTGAATCGGGAGGGCGCTCCCCCACCCGCTGAGCTACCCCTACCGGAAGGCACCGCGCCGATACAGGCGCCAGGCGAGCCCCCAACCGTAGATCAGCGGGTGACGGCGCTCGCGCTCCGAGGCCTCGACCCGCACGCCCGAGTGGCGCTCGAGCTTCCATAGGAGGTAGTCGACCCCACCCTGGAAGGTGAATGCCGACTTCGCAAGGCGCAGCGCCGACAGGGTCTTGCCCTGGACCCGCCGCGCGGACCAGGCCAGCCGGCTCCGCCGCCGGGTCCGCGGCGGTATGCTGGCCTCGTGCAGGGGAATGCTGGCCTCGCCCATCGAGCCCCCCTCTCCGGCGACGCTGCGCACGGGCCAGGCCAGCACGCCCAGGGCGGGCGCGGTGACCTCCCGGTAATACTCCGGGTCGCTCTCGACGATCAGGGCACTGCGCTGGCTCTTCTCGGCCCGCAGCTCCGTGGCGTAGCTGAGGGCGAGTGCCCGTTCCCAGAGGTCCGCCTCCGTGAAGCGCTCGGGCAACGCCGGCAGGGCCCGCCAGAGCAGGGTGACCACCGCCTGCCCCAGGGCCTGCAGGAGCTCTCCCCTCACCCGCTCGTCCGCAGCGTAGAGGATCGCCGTCGGCTGGGCCAACCGGCCCCACAGGTACGACTGGAACCAGCGTGCGGAAGTCCCCCGGAGCAGGTGGCGCATGGAGAACACGGCGTACTTGCACCGCACCCGCCCGGCCGGGACTGGCACTTCGAGGTAGAACACGTTCGGGGGCAGCAGCGCGTTCGCGAGGGCCGTGAGGGGATCGCGGTACGCCGAGCGGTAGCGGTCCACCACCACGTACAGGTCCACGAGCCCGTCCAGGGCGTTGCCCGAGCGCAGGCAGGAGCCGTAGAAGAGGATGCCGCGCAGCGCCGGGCCATACCTGCGCCGAAGCGCCTCGCGCAGGGCACCGAGCTCCGTCCCGGGCACGTGGCGCGAGGCCAGCCGAACGAGCGCGGCGACGAGGCCCGTTCCCGGCGCCGGCGGGCTAGAAGCGGAGGAAAGCGACCCTTCCACCCACCGACACCCGCACCGGTCCCGCCTTCCGCGACGCCTGGTAGACCTCCCCGTCCACGGTCACGGGACCGTCCATCTCCAGGCTGAGACTGTCGAGCTTCCCGCTGTGGTAACCGTGCTCCGGCGTGGCGAACCGCCCTGCACGCCCCCAGAAGAGAGGGAGCAGCGTGCGCGCCGCGTGGCCAGCACGCGCCCTCAGCCGGCTGTGGTAGAAGGCACCCTCGGCGTCTCCCCAGTAGGGGCGAAGCCCTGCGAACAGTCGCTCGAGCGAACTGGCCAGCACCAGGAGATAATCCTGTTCCTGGTCTTCCTCCTCGCCGCCCGCCTGTTCCCTGGCCACGCGTCCCGCGACCGTCATCGGCCGGGGCGAGGCGTACCGCTCGTCACCGCGGGCCATCGCCCAGAGAACCCGCAGGGTGCAGAGGGCCGGGGCAAGGCTGTCCCGCAGACCCCGGCTGTGAACCCTCCGGTGGCAGAACTCGATCCCCCGGACGATGGCGCCGGTCCCGAAGAACATCCCGAACTGGGCTGGGCCCTCGGGGCTCACGTCGACCCGGAGCACGGGCCGCTCGACGAGCGTGCCCTCCAGCTCGCCCGACGGGTCCAGGAGCCGGCGCAGCGACGGCAGCAGGGCCTCCCTCGACCCGACGTCTCCCGCCGTCATGTTGGTCGTACCCCCGCGCAGCAGTACGAGCAGGGGCAGCCGGGGAAACGGCCCCTCGAGCAGGAGCGTGGTGAGCACTGCCGCCACGGTCCCGTCGCCGCCGTTGACCACAAGCAGGTCCGGCGGGTCGGCTCGCATCTCCCTCAGCGCCTCGGAGACGGCCCGCTGGCCCCGGGCCTCCCGGTACACGACGCCCGATCGCGCCGACAGCAGCGCCCGCACCTCTGCCAGGTGTCGACGGTTACGGCCGCTCTCGGGATTGGTGACGCAGGCGAGGCGCAGCGGCCGGCGCAGTCGGATGGGCTGGTCGGCCACGGCCGGGCGGCGGCGTCAGCTCCGGCCCCCGTTCGGGGACCGGGCCCCCCCGCCAGCGAACCAGCGCACCGCCAGGGAGCGGTCGGTCGGGTCCTTTCCGGCGCCTTCGAGCCAGGAGACCAGCGGCCCCACGGAGGCGCGCTCGCGGTAGGCCATCGCCAGACGAGCCAGAAGGAACGCCGCGGACAGCAGGGTCCAGAGGGTCACCGCCTCGAGCCCCAGGTCGGGCCGGCCCGCCAGGGCGCCCAGGGTGAGCAGGATGAGCGAAGGGTTGCGGCGCGCGGTGACGAGGCGCGAGTAGGAGTCGACCTTGCGCCAGCAGAAGATCCCGAAGCGCCCGAGCCACTGCTTGAAGGCCCCCTCCGTCAACCGCCCGAGGATGTAGCCCACGAAGAGCAGCCAGACCGTTACCTTGACGGACGCCGGCAGCAGCAGCGGCTGGTAAGAGGACAGGCCAACGGCCCAGGCGAGATACCAGAAGGGGGGAGAGATCAGGTCCAGGATGTGGTCGAAGAAGTGACCGAACGTGCTGGAGGTCACGGTGACCCGCGCGAGCTTACCGTCCACGGTGTCCAGATAGGTCATCAGCCAGGCGAGCGCCAGCCCCCACCCGAAGTGGCCGTACCCGAACAGGAACAGGACCACAGTCGCGAGGGCCCAGTTGAGCGCCGTGACCTGATTGGGCGTGATGCCCCAGTGGGCGCAGAGGCGCACACCCCACTGGGCAGGCACTGGCCAGACGAAGCGCGTCACCAGGTCCGTGATGCCCTTGTAGGCGGCGCCAAAGAGGAGCCGCTCCAGTTCGGCCCGCGACCCCTCCGTGATGGGGAGCACGAACGGCGGGTCCGCCTTGCGCAGACGCTCCTGGAAGGCAGGCGTCAGATCGTCCGCGGAGACCGTGCGCAGACCCCCCGGAAGGGGCTCCCCGGCGCCCCGGGCCTGCAGGCGCGCCGCCACCTCCCGGGCCAGGGCGCCCGGCACGTGCGCGGCCACGGGGATCGCCTCTTCTCCCACGCCCGCCCGCAGCACGGTGCCGGGGGCGTCGGTCAGCGCCCACAGCGTCCGGGCGTCCATCAGATAGTCGCCCCGCAGCAGGAGAACCGTGTCGCCGGCCGGAACCTGGGCCAGGCTGTCCACGAGGGCGAGGCTGCCCTTTCGGCGCATGAGCCGGCGCACCCGCTCGCGCAGGGACAGGTCCCAGAGGCGGACCGGCGTCTCGTCGAGGATGTGAATGACGGTGGCCATGTCAGCCCGCCCCTTCGACCAGCCGGTCGATCTGCAGGGCCAGGTCCCGGACCGTGCGCACGTCCGGCAGCACGTTCAGCGGCACCGTGATGTCATAGCGGTCCTCGACGTCCATCAGCAGCTCCATGATCTTCAGGGAACTGAGGTCCAGGTCCGCCGTGAGGTCGGTGTTCTCGTCGATGACCTGGCCTTCCGGGGCGAAGGGCCGCAGGATTTCGAAAAGGGCCGAGCAGACTTCCGCGTGCGTGGGCATGGCTCCTTGACCGCCTGTGTCCATACGAATGTGATGTTAGCGGGTTTCGCGCGAACCGCCCCGCGCCAGCGCGCGCGGGCCCTGCGGGCTCACGCCCCACCCTCCGGGGTTCCCGGGGCCAGGGTACGTTGCAGCCCCTCGGAGAACTCGACCTCCGGCCGCCAGCCCGTTGCTGCGCTGAAGGGCGCGTTGTCGCAGACCCAGTCGGGGTGGCCCAGCTCCCGGACCTTGCCGGGCGTCAGCATGGGCACCGCCCCGAAGAGCCGGGCCCGCGCGGCGTTCACGCGGGCCGCCCAGGCGAGCAGCGCGGTCGGCACGCTCAGAAGGCGCACAGGGCGACCCCTGAGACGGGCGGCGATCCCGGCGGCCTCGGGCCACGAGTAGCCTCCGGGACGGCCGTCGTGGAGCTCGAAGGGCCCCTCCGGCGCGGCATCCAGGTGCAGCAGACGCTCGACCGCCGCGACGAGGTCGTCCACGAAGAGCAGCGAAAATCGCCCGCTCCCGTTCCCCGGTGCCAGGGCGAGGCCGCGCATCATCATGCGCAGCAGCGGGCGCATCTCCCGGTCGCCCGGCCCGTACACGGCCGACGGACGAAGCACGACGCGCCGCAGCCCTGCGCCCGCCGAGGCCAGGGCCTCCTCCCCCGCGCGCTTGCTCGCCGCGTACGGGGAGAGCCCCGGCTCCCGCGCGGCCAGCGACGACAGCTGAACGAAGAGCGGTGCGGGATGGGCATTCGCCGCCGCCCGCGCGAGGTGGAACACCCCTTCGACGTTGGCGGTCCGGAAATCGGAATCGTCGAGCCCCCGCACGGCACCGGCGCAGTGGACCACGGCCCGGGCGCCGTCCACCAGGCGGGCGAGGCTCTCGGGCTGGGCCAGGTCGCCAGGCACCCACTCGATACCGGCCCGGCGCAGCCCCTCCGGGCGGGACTCCCCGCGCACGAGGGCCCTGACGAGCCAACCGCGGGCGGCGAGACGGCGCGCCGCCGCACCGCCGATGAAACCGGTCGCGCCGGTGATGGCGACGACCGACGCCTCCGGGGCCACCTCGCTCAAAGCGAAGGGATCAGGCGACGCGCAGGGCGCCCGCCGCCCCTTCACCGGCCTTCGCGTCCCCGGTCCGGGGAGCCGCGGCGGCCTGCTGGCCGCGCGAATCGATGAAGTTCTGGCGGGCCTTGGAGCGCGAGAGCTTGCCCGAGGAAGTCCGTGGCAGCGTCTGGGGCGGCACCAGCTCCACGTGACACTCGATGCCGAACTCCGAGCGCACGAGACCCTCGAGCCGCTTGACCAGGTCCGCCCGGACCGCGGGGTCCGTGTCGCGGTTCTGCACCACCATCATGACCCGCTCTTCGTCGTCGGACCAGGGCACCGAGAACGCCAGGCAATCGCCCGGACGCACCTCCGGCTGCTGGTGGGCCAGGTACTCGAGGTCCTGGGGCCAGACGTTGCGTCCATTGACGATCATCAGGTCCTTGCTGCGACCCGTCAGGAACAGGTTCCCTTCCGCGCGGTAACCGATGTCGCCGGTGTTGAGCCAGCCGTCCGGCGACAGGGTTTCGCTCGTCGACTGGGGGTCCCGGAAATAGCCCGACATCACGCTGGGGCCCCGCAGGAAGATCGTGCCGGTCGTCCGGTCACCGAGGGGCTGCCCGCTCTCGTCCCGGACCTCCACCTCGAAGTCCGGTATGGGCGCACCGCAGTTTACGAACGTGCTGATGCGCGCGGGGGACGCGTCCTCGTCGGAACCGGCTGCGACCGCCTTCCCTTCAACGGCGAGCCGCTCGCTGTCCACGCGGTCCACGGACACCCCGGTGCCCAGGGGCGAGAAACTCACCGCCAGGGCGCACTCGGCCATTCCGTAACACGGCAGGAAGGCGCCCGGATCAAAGCCGCTGGGTGCCACGGCCTCGGCGAAACGCTGGAGCACCTCCGGGTGGATCATCTCCGCGCCGACGCCGGCGACTCGCCACGCGCTCAAGTCGTAGTCCGCTGCCTCGCCCGGACGCAGGCGCCGGGCACAGAGCTCGAAGCCGAAGGGCGGGCTGAAGGAAATCGTGGCCTTCGACCGGGACAGCAGGCTGAGCCACTGGCGGGGACGCATGGCGAAGTCCCGTGTCGCGAGGTAATCGACCGAGACCTGCCCCGCCACGGGAGTCAGCACGAGACCGACCAGGCCCATGTCGTGATAGAACGGGAGCCAGGAGACCGCCCGGTCGCCGGGGCGCAGTTTCACGCCGTGGCGGATGATTCCCGCCAGGTTGCTGAGGACCGTTTCCTCGGTGATGGCGACACCGCGGGGGAACCGCGTGCTCCCGGAGGTGTATTGCAGGTAGGCGAGCTCACCGGGCCCCGATGGGACCAGCTCGTCCGTGCTCTCCGGCAAGGCGTCGAACACCGACGGCTCGCCCACGAGCCGCAGGTCCAGGTCCTGCGCCGCCTCCTTGAGGTATTCGAGGAATCCTGCAGGCGACATGGCCAGCGCCGCGGCCGAGCTCTCGAGCATGCCCCGCAGCAACTGCACGTAGGCGTTGTGGCTGCCGAGGCTGACATGCACCGGCACCGGCACCGGCACCAGGCCCACGTACTGGCACGCGAAGAAGAAACGCAGGAAATCCGGGGAGGTGTCCGCGACCAGGACGAGCCGGGACCCGCGCTCCAACCCGAGGCTCGCCAGCCGGCGTGCCAGCAGGAGCGCCTCCTCGCGCAAGCGCGAATAGGGCAGAACCGCCGTCAGTTCGCCGCGGGCCGAGTAGAAATTGCACCCCGTCTCGCCCAGCGCTGCGTAATCCAGCGCCTCCGCGAGATTCGTGAAGTCGGCAGCCCGAAAGGGCAACCGATTCATGGTCGGCGTGGGTCTCTGATCCGAGGATGCGCCCATTCTCGCTCTCTGTCCTCCGACACCCCTTGGTGCTACCCGCCCGCTTCGAGGCCCGTATCAGCCATGCGCCAAAGAGACCCACTCGGCGCGACCTCTGGCCACCGGTCAGACACTCGGTAAAAGTACCCCTCGCCAGGGGCATCGCCCCGGGCTGTCCTGTTGATGCAACACCTGTATTATTACAGCAACACGAGCGTTTGACAATATGACGTTCAAGCCGGATTCGCCTCGAAATCGACAGATACCTCGTGGATACCCTTTCGCCCGAGGAGGGAATTATAGTCGGTCGGGGCCAGCCGCAACGCCA
This sequence comes from Gammaproteobacteria bacterium, assembly GCA_017999615.1. Taxonomy (NCBI): domain Bacteria; kingdom Pseudomonadati; phylum Pseudomonadota; class Gammaproteobacteria; species Gammaproteobacteria bacterium. The sequence continues at coordinate 21,642 of JAGNLM010000004.1, forward strand.
GGATGAGGTCCATCACGTTGGTGCCGGTCATGCCCGTGTGGATCAGGTCACCGCTCGCCTCCAGGAAGTTTCCGGCATCGGCCCGGTCGAGGCAGTCCTCCGGTGAAAGGCCGGCGAGGGTTCCCCGCGCCACCGTGCCGCCGTCCACCACCGCCCCCGCGTCCTCGCTCGACCCATCGCGCCCGTCGGTTCCTGCGGCGAGCAGCACGACGTCGGGTGACCCCGCGAGGACCATCGCCGCGGCGAGAGCCAGGGTCTGGCAACGCCCCCCCCGCCCGGGCGTGGGGGGCAGGCGCACGGTGGTCTCACTGCTCCAGATCTGCAGCCCGGGAGGGCTCGCGAGGATCCGCTCCGCGATCCGCACACCGGCCTGGCGGGCATCGCCCACCAGTGGCTCTGCGTGCCGCTGCACCGCGTAGCCGAGCCGGCGGCCCCGGTGGGCGGCGACGAACCGGGCGTGGGCCCCTGAGGCGACCACGGCGTGGCGCAAACCCCTGAAGGACTCCTCCGGTGCCGGGGGTAGCGACCCTGCCACCAGGTTCTCCAGCCACTGCGGGAGGACGATCCCGCGACCGTCAAGGTCCGCTGCCCCATGGGGGACGACCAGGCCGGAGCCGATGCTTGCGAGCTCGTCACCGGGGACGTCCGCCATCACCAGATGAAGCGCGGGCCTCCCGCGCAGCCCGGCCGCGAGGCGCCCCCCTTTGATGGCGGACAACGCCTTGCGCACTCGGTTGACCGCGTGGATCGGCAGGCCCGAGGCCAGCAGCCAGCGGGTGGCTTCCCGCAGGGCATCGAGGGATACGCCGGGGGCCGGAAGCTACACCAGGCTCGAGGCACCGCCCGAGGTGAGGAACAGCAGGCTGCCCTCCGGGGGGATCTGGGCCAGTGCCTGCACCACGGCCTTGCCTGCCGCGACACTGCGCTCGTCCGGTACGGGGTGCGGGGCCTCGAGGCACCGCAGGCCGGGAAGCCCGGAGGGATGCTCCGCGCACGCGCCTTCAGGGGCCACCGCGAGCGCACCGGCGACCGCGGGGCCCAGGGCGTCCAGGGCCCCCTCGAGCATGGGGACCGCCGCCTTGCCCACCGCGACCACGTGGACCGGCGGCACCAGGTGCGCCTGGCGAAGGTATTCACGGACCCGGCGCCGGCCATCCACGGCCGCGAGCGCGGCGCGATAGAGCCCCAGCAACTGCCGGCGGGCCGTCTGTAGCGCTGCAGCGGCCATCACGCGGAGTTGTGCAACTCGATGTTGTCGCCCTCGATGCGCCGCCGGGTGTGCTCCTTCGCCTCGTCGTTGCGCGAGCGCTCGAGCCGCTGGAGGTAAGCGACGCTGACGTCGCCCGTCACGTACTCGCCGGTGAAGATCGAGGTGTCGAAACGCTGCAGTCTGGGGTTGTGCCGGTTCACGGCGCGGATCAGGTCCTCGAGGTCCTGGTAGAACAGGCGATCCGCACCGATGAAGGCCGCCACCTCCTCCACCGTACGCCCGTGGGCCACGAGCTCGTGGGCCGCCGGCATGTCGATGCCGTAGACGTTCGGGTAGCGCACGGGCGGGGCGGCGGAGGCGAAATACACCTTGCGCGCGCCCGCCTCCCGGGCCATCTGGATGATCTGCGCCGAGGTCGTCCCGCGGACGATCGAGTCGTCCACCAGCAGAACGTTCTTGCCGCGGAATTCGAGGTCGATGGCGTTCAGCTTCTGGCGCACCGAGCGCTTGCGCTCCTTCTGGCCCGGCATGATGAACGTGCGCCCGATGTAGCGGTTCTTGACGAACCCCTCGCGGAATTTCACCCCGAGCCGGTTCGCCAGAGGCAGCGCCGCCGTCCGGCTGGTGTCCGGCACCGGGATCACCACGTCGATGTCGTGGGCAGGCCACTCACGCAGGATGTGCTCGGCAAGCTTCTCGCCCATGCGCAGGCGCGCCTTGTACACGGAGACGTTGTCGATGATCGAGTCCGGGCGGGCCAGGTAGACGTATTCGAACAGGCAGGGCGCGTACTCAGCGTGCTCGGCACACTGGCGCGTGTGCACCCGGCCCTGGAGGTCCACGCACAGGGCCTCGCCAGGCTCCACGTCGCGAGACCGCTCGAAGCCCAGGGCGTCGAGCGCGACACTCTCCGAGGCCGCCATCACCTCCGGACCACCCGCCGTCGCACGCTCCCCGAACACCAGGGGACGGATCCCGAAGGGGTCGCGGAAGGCCACCAACCCGTAGCCGACGATGAGCGCGACCACGGCGTAACCACCCCGGCAACGGCGGTGTACCCCAGCCACCGCGCGGAAGATGGACTCCTCGGTGGGCCGGCGCTCACCCTGCTTGGAGAGCTCGTGCGCCAGCACGTTCAGGAGGATCTCGGAGTCCGAATCGGTGTTGATGTGCCGCAGGTCCTCCACGAAGAGGTCGCGCTTGAGGTCCGCAGCGTTGGTCAGGTTGCCGTTGTGAGCCAGCGCGATCCCGAAGGGCGAGTTGACGTAGAAGGGCTGAGCCTCGGCGGAGCTGACGCACCCGGCCGTGGGATAGCGCACGTGTCCGATCCCCGTGCGGCCGAGAAGGTTCAGCATGTGGCTCTGCTGGAAGACGTCCCGGGCAAGCCCGCGGTCCTTGCGCAGGTAGAGCCGGTCGTCGTCGCACGTCACGATGCCGGCCGCGTCCTGGCCCCGGTGCTGCAGGACCATCAGGGCGTCGTAGATCGACTGATTGACGGCGTCCCGGCCGACGATTCCGACTATCCCACACATGGCTTCACCTCGTGGCGCCCGGGCGGGGCTCGGTCCGCCGGTTCAGTAGCGGATCTGGGCGGCAATGTCAGGAGGGAGAAAGCCGCGTATCCACAGGGCAATCTGCTGAAACTGAGGCAGTAGCGACGAACCGCCCCACCAGGGGTCCCGCGGCAGCGCGGTGAACCCGGCAAGGAGCACCAGTATAGCGACGATCACCACGCCCCGGGCAACGCCGAACAGCACACCGAGCGTACGGTCCGTGCCCGACAGGCCCGTCTTCTCCACCAGGTGCACGGCGAGGAAGTTGACCAGGGCAGTGAGCAGCAGGGCCGCGAGGAACAGTCCGAGGAACGCCACGGCAAGGCGCAGGGAGGGAACGGTGATGCCGGCGGGAAGCCAGCGGGCCAGCTCGCGGGTGAAGGTCAGAGCGACCCAGAGGGCCAGAACCCAGCCAGCGAGAGACAGGGCCTCACGCACGAACCCGCGCAGCAGGCTCATGAGCGCCGACAGGCCGATGACACCGAGGATGCCGTAATCGACCGCGGTCACGGTCGGGGCGGTCCCCCGGCCGATTCACCGGCAGGAGCCTCGGTGCGGGCGGCGCCCGGATAGGGCACCACCACACCCTTGATCCCGAGGTCCCGCGCCAGCCGCTGCTGGGCCGAGACCGCGTTGGCCTTCTGCAGCTCCGGCCCCAGGTAGACCCGCGTCGTCTTGTCCGGCGCGGTCTCCACGAATGCCACGAAGCCCCGCCCGCGCAGGGCGTCCCGCAGGGCAACGGCATTCGCGGCGTTGGCGAACGACGACAACTGCACCGCCCAGGCCGCGAGACCCACACGGGCCTCTGCGGGCGGCACGGCCTCGGTCGCCTCGGGGCCAGCGCCCTTGCCGGGCGCCGCAACCTCAGGCGCGGCGGCCCTGGCTGCCTTGCCGGGAGGTGCAGCCTCCGGCGCGGCAGGCTTCGCACCTTTGCCGGGCGGAGGGAGGTCCGGGAGGGTGTCCGGTGGCGGGAGCGGCTCGGTGGGCTCCTCGAACGGAGCGCCGGCCTCGGGCGGTGCCGGCGGTGGCGTCAGGGGGGGCGAGACCTCGTCGAGACGCAGGAGGCGCCCGGGAAATGCCTGGGTCGGCGCAGGCGGGATCGGCGAGGCCCCCTTCCCGGCAGGCTCCAGCCGGCTGGGGTCCAGTACCATGGGCGTCACGATCACGAAGAGGCTGACCAGGATCGCCGCCCCGACCAGCCGCTTCTTCATGCGGTCATCCATGTACGAGAGTTTCCGAGCTTGCCCGGGAAGATTCAACGCGCAGGGCCGGTCCGACCGCGAGGAAGGAGCCGAACACGACGATCCGGTCCGGTGGGCGGACATCCTCGAGGACTGTCCGGTAGGCCGTCTCGATGTCCGGGTAAAGCGTAACCCCCCCCACGACGCCAAGACCCTCGAGGATAGCCCGGACCGCTTCGGCCCGCTCACCCCGGGGTCCCGGCAGGTCGGCGACGTGCCAGCGGTCCACCACCGGGGCCGCGGCCCGCAGCGCCGCGTCGAGGTCCTTGTCCCGGAGCATCCCGAACACCGCGTGCGTCACTCCTTCACAAGGGCGTTCCGCGAGGAACGCGGCCAGTTCGCGCACCCCTTGAGGGTTGTGGGCGACGTCGAGGATGCGCTCCACGGGCCCCTGGAGGATCTGCAAGCGCCCTGCGACGCTCGCCGTCCGCAGACCCCGCTCCACCGCGGCCCGGTCCACCGGCAACCGGCGGTCCACCGCCTCGAGGGCCGCGAGGGCCGTCGCGGCGTTCTGCAACTGGAATCGCCCGGGCAGGGAAGGCGGCGGCAGGTCTTCAAGCCGCTGGTGGAGTCCCGACCAGTCCCATCCGCCAGACCCTGCCTCGTAGCCGTACTCCCGGCCCAACCGGCGCAGGTCGACCCCGTGCTGACGGGCGGCCTCGAGCAGGCTTCGGGGCGGATCCCAGTCACCACAGACCGCGGGGCGCCCGGCGCGGAAGATGCCGGCCTTTTCACGTCCGATGGACTCGCGGTCGGAACCGAGCCAGTCCATGTGGTCGAGGTCGACGGTCGTCACCACCGCCACGTCGGGGTCGAAGGCGTTCACCGCGTCGAGCCTGCCTCCCAGGCCGACCTCCAGAACCACGGCGTCGAGTCCCGCCCTGCGAAACAGGTCCATCGCCCCCAGGGTGCCAAACTCGAAGTAGGTGAGCGAGGTCTCGCCCCGGGCGTGGTCCACCCGCGCGAAGGCCTCGCAGAGCGCGTCGTCGCCGACGGGCTGCCGGCGCAGGCGCACGCGCTCGTTGTACCGCAGCAGATGGGGGGAGGTGTAGGCACCGGTGCGGTAACCCGCCTCCTCCAGGATGGCCTCCAGGAACGCGACCGTGGAGCCCTTGCCGTTCGTGCCCCCGACGGTGAGGACGCTGCAACCGCACGCCGGCCACCCCATCCGTCCCGCCACCGCGTGCACCCGCTCGAGCCCGAGCGCGATGCTCTGGGGATGCAGGGTCTCCTGCCAGCGGAGCCAGTCGTCCAGGGTGCGAAAGCGCACGAGCGAGCCCCCCTTGCCCGCGGCAGGCACCTCGCCCCCCTGCCCTCTTCCCATCCTCAAGCTGCCGGCGCGGCAGCCTCTCCGGCGGGCGGCGGCGGGGATTCGCCCGCGGGGCCATTGGCGGCGGGCGGCAGCACCGGCGACGGGCGGCCGGTGAGGATCGCGATCAGCGAGGCGAGCGTCGCGCGCATCTTCCGGCGGTCCACGATCAGGTCGATGGCCCCGTGGTCCACCAGGAACTCGCTGCGCTGGAAGCCCTCGGGCAGGGTCTCGCGGACCGTCTGCTCGATCACTCGCGGCCCGGCGAAACCGATGAGGGCCTGCGGCTCGGCCACATTGATGTCGCCCAGCATCGCCAGGCTCGCGGAGACGCCGCCCATGGTGGGGTCGGTCAGCACGGAGATGAAAGGGATCCCGCGCTTGCTGAGCCGCGCCAGGGCGGCGCTGGTCTTCGCCATCTGCAGCAGCGAGTAGAGCGCCTCCTGCATGCGGGCACCGCCGCTGGCCGAGAAACAGACGAGGGGGGCGCCACTCTCCAGGCTTGCGTCCACACCCCGCACGAACCGCTCCCCGACCACCGAGCCCATCGACCCGCCCATGAACCGGAACTCGAAGGCCGCCGCCACGACCGGCATCCCCGCGAGCTGACCCTTGAGCACGACCAGCGCGTCCTTCTCGGACGTCGCCTTCTGGGCCTGGACGATGCGGTCCTTGTAGCGCTTGCTGTCCCGAAACTTCAGGACGTCCACCGGCGCCAACTCCTCCCCCAACTCCTCCCTCGGCTCGGCGTCGAGAAAGGCCTCGAGGCGGCGCCGGGCGTCGATGCGCATGTGGTAGCCGCACTTGGGGCAGACCTCGAGGTTGCGCTCGAGCTCGTTGCGGTACAGCACCGCGTTGCAGCCCGAGCACTTGGTCCACAGACCCTCGGGCACGGTGTGCTTGCTTCCGCCTTCGGTGCGGATCCGGGAGGGCAGCAACTTTTCGAACCAGCTCATAGTTTGTCCATCGCCCGTCGCATCTCCGCGAGCAAACTACCCAGCTCTTCCGGGACCCGTCGGGGCTCGCGAGCGAGCTGCTCCACGCGTCCCACCAGGGCACTGCCGACCACCACGGCGTCGGCGACCCGGGCCACCGCCGCGGCCGAGTCCGCGTCGCGCACCCCGAAGCCCACCGCGACGGGCAGAGTGGTGCAGGCCCGGATCCGGTCCAGCTGGCGCCCCACGTCCGCCACGTCCAACCGCGCGGCGCCCGTGACTCCCTTCAGGGACACGTAATAGACGAATCCCCGCGCACGCCCGCAGATGAGCGCGACCCGCTCGGGCGGGCTCGTGGGCGCCAGGAGAAAGATCGGGTCGACCTCGTGGCGCTCGAGACAGGACACCAGCTCGTCGGCCTCCTCCGGGGGCAGGTCGACGGTGAGCACCCCGTCCACGCCGGCCTCCTGCGCCGCGCTGGAGAAGGACTCGTAGCCCATGGCCTCGATGGGGTTCAGGTAGCCCATCAGCACGACGGGTGTCTCGGGGTCATCCCGCCGGAAGTCCCGCACCATTTCCAGGACCTTCCGCAGCGTCACGCCGTTCGCCAGCGCCCGCTCGCTCGCCCGCTGGATGACCGGGCCGTCGGCCATCGGGTCGGAGAAGGGAACGCCGAGCTCGAGCACGTCGGCGCCCGCCGCGACCAGGGCGTGGAGCAACGGGACCGTCACCCCGACCTGCGGGTCGCCCGCGGTGACGAAGGGGACGAGCGCCTTGCGGCGCCGCGCCGCGAGCTCCCCGAAGCGCCTGCCAATCCGGCTCATACGCGGATCCCCTCGCGCACCGCCACGGTGTGGATGTCCTTGTCCCCACGCCCCGAGAGGTTCACGACGACGACGCGGTCGCGGCCGAGGGTCGGCGCGAGGCGCGCGGCGTAGGCCAGGGCGTGGGCCGACTCGAGTGCAGGGATGATGCCTTCGGTGCGCGTGAGGTCGTGGAACGCGGCGAGGGCCTCCTCGTCCGTCACGCTGACATAGGTCGCCCGCCCGATGTCCTTCAGCCATGCGTGCTCCGGCCCCACGCCGGGATAGTCGAGGCCGGCCGAGATCGAGTGCGTCTCGATGATCTGGCCGGCGGCGTCCTCCATGAGATAGGTCCGGTTGCCGTGCAGGACACCCGGACGACCGGCCGACAGGGGCGCCGCGTGGCGCCCCGTCGCGAGTCCGTCACCACCGGCCTCGACCCCGTAGAGGGCCACCCCCGCGTCGTCCAGGAACGGGTGGAAGAGCCCGATCGCGTTGGAGCCCCCGCCGACGCAGGCCACCAGCGCGTCGGGCAGTCGCCCTGTGCGCTCGAGACACTGCTGGCGAGCCTCCCGCCCGATGACCGCCTGGAAATCCCGCACCATCGCCGGGTAGGGATGCGGACCCGCCACGGTGCCGATGATGTAGAAGGTGTCGTCCACGTTGGTGACCCAGTCCCGCATCGCCTCGTTCAGGGCGTCCTTCAGGGTGCGCGAGCCCGACGTGACGGGGACGACCTCCGCACCGAGCAGCTTCATGCGATAGACGTTGACCGTCTGGCGCTGGATGTCCTCCGCCCCCATATACACGACGCACGGCATGCCGTAGCGCGCCGCGACCGTGGCGGTCGCCACGCCGTGCTGCCCCGCGCCCGTCTCGGCGATGACCCGGCGTTTGCCCATCCGCCGCGCGAGCATGGCCTGCCCGACGGTGTTGTTCACTTTGTGCGCGCCGGTGTGGTTCAGGTCCTCGCGCTTCAGGTAGATCCGGGCCCCGCCCAGGCGGTCGGACCAGCGGGAGGCCAGATAGAGCGGTGAAGGCCGGCCCACGAAGTCCCGCAGGTCCGCGTCCAGTTCAGCCAGGAAATCCGGGTTCTCACGGTAACGCTCCCACGCGAGCCGCAACTCCTCGAGGGGCTGCATCAGGGTCTCGGCCACGAAGCGCCCACCGTACGGGCCGAAGTGGCCCCGAGCGTCGGGAAAGGCCCCGATCAGGCTGCCCACGGTCCTGTCATTCACCGACTGATGCACCGAGCACCTCACGCATGAACGCCTCGACCCGAGCCGGGTCCTTGACACCCTTCGAGGCCTCGACCCCACCGCTCACGTCGACCCCGTAGGGCCGCACCGTGCGCACGGCTCGGGCGACGTTCCCGGGGTCCAGGCCGCCGGCCAGCACCACGGGCAGGTCCAGATCCCCCGGCACGCGTGACCAGTCGAAGGTCGTGCCCGTTCCACCCCGGACACCCTCCCGGAAGCCGTCGAGCAGCAGCGCCCGGGCCGAGCGGTAACGCCGGGCCACCCCGCGCGGGTCGACACCCTCCCCCATGGACAGGGCCTTCATGTAGGGCCTGCCATAGGCCTCGCACGCCTCGGGGGGCTCGTCCCCGTGGAACTGCAGGAGGTCCACCGGCACCGCCCCCAGCACGCGCCGGACCCACTCCGGCTCAGGGTCCACGAAGAGCGCCACGACGCTCACGAAGGGCGGCAGGGCGGCCACCACCCCTCGGGCCTGTTCCACCTCCGCCGACCTCGGGCTGGGGGGGTAGAAAACCAGGCCGATGGCGTCGGCACCGCAGGCACCCGCCCAGGCCCCGTCCTCGGGACGGGTGATTCCGCAGACCTTGACCCGGGTACGTACCGGTCTTCCCGCCGCCACCCTCGCCCCGCGCCTCCCCTGCCCCCGGTCCTTGCGTGGCCTGCGCCGCGCCGCCAGGAGGGAAAGGTATCAGAGCCAGGGCAGGGGCGGAACCGCCGGCACTCCGAAGTGCCCGGGATACTCGACACGCGCCAGGTAGAGGCCCTGGGGCTCCGCAGTCACCCCGCCGAGGCGCCTGTCGCGTCCCTCGAGCACCTGGCGGGCCCAATCGGGCGGACTCTTGCCGAGGCCGATCGAGATCAGGACGCCCGCAATGTTCCGCACCATGTGGTGGAGGAAGGCGTTGGCCACCACGTCGATGCTGATCAGCCGGTCACGGCGGGACACCTCGAGGCGCTCGATCCGGCGCACCGGGCTACGGGCCTGGCAGGCCGAGGCGCGAAAGGCGGAGAAGTCGTGCTCGCCCAGCAGGAGGTCGCCACCCGCCTGCATGCGCTCCTCGTCGAGCGGCCGGCACTCCCAGCACACCCGGTCACGCAGCAGCGCGGGCCGCAGGGGATGGCAATAGATGAGGTAGCGGTAGTGCCGGCGGACCGCCGAGCGGCGGGCGTCGAAGTCCCCCGCCACAGGCCTCGCCCACGTGAAGCCCACGTCCGGGGGCAGATTGGCGTTACCCCCCAGGAGCCACGCCCTCTCGGCCCGTCGCACGGGAACCTCGCAGTGGACCACCTGCCCCCAGGCGTGGACCCCTGCGTCCGTGCGCCCTGCGCAGACCACACGCACGGGCCCATCCGCGACCTGCGACAAAGCGGTCTCGACGCTCTCCTGCACCGTGCGCCGGCCGGGCTGGGCCTCCCAGCCCGCGAACTGGCTCCCGTCGTACTCGACGCCGAGCGCTAGACGCAAGGCGTCCCCAGGACGCGTCAGGAGGCGAGGCGGGCGAGCAACTCTCGGGCCTCCCCCTGCTGGGTGTCGTTGCCCTCACTCAGGACCTCGCCCAGGATGCCCCGCGCGCCCTCGGTGTCGCCCATGTCGATGTAGGCCCGCGCCAGATCGAGCTTGGTGCCCACCTCGTCCAGGGACCCGAGCGCCTCCCCGTCGAGGAAGAAGCTCGCCTCGTCCGGCTCACCCCCCGAAACGTCGAGGTCGAGCTCGAAATCGACCTCCGGGGCCCCCTGCCCAGCACCCGGGGCCGCCTGGCGGCCTGCGCCAACGGCGGTACCCGAATCCCGCGGGGTCAGGCTCTGCAAGACCTCGTCCGGCACGCCTACCGACGACCGCACCGGGGCAGCGGGCAGATCGAGCGGTTCCAGGGCGAGGTCCAGGCTCGGCGGCTCGGCCGGCCCGGAGACCGCCGGCGGTGCGGCCCGCACCCCGGCCGCCAGCGGCGTGCCACGGGCGCTCACGGACAACGGCTCCAGGCGCAGGTCGACCGACGGCTCGGCCGCCACCGGGACGGCAGGCGACGGCTCGGCGAGTCTCTGCGTCGGCGCGAGCGTCGGGGAAGGCGCCTCCAACTCGAAATCGAGGAGGCTGCTCTCGGGCTCCGCATCCGCGGCCTCGGATCCCTCGCTCAGGTCCAGGTCCAAAGCCTCCGTCGCCTCCGCCAGCGCCGCGGCGATCGCGCTGTCGTCCGCCTCGAAGGCTGGCCGACCGACACCGGATTGCGCCGCGACCTTTTCCGTCGCCTCGTCGGGGAGGCCGAGGTCGAGGTCGAAGTCGATGGACTCGGAGGAAGGCTCTTCGGCGCCCATCAGACCCAGGTCGAAGTCCACGGCCCCGCCGCCCAGGTCCAGACCCTCCGCGACAGGCTCGCCCGCAGCGGCTTCGCTCTCCAGCCCCAGGTCGAGGGCCGACTGCATGTCTTCCGCAGACAGCTTCAGCGTGCGCTCGAAGTCAGGTCCACCCACTGCGGGGGCCATGGCGGGGGCCATCGCCGGCGCCACCGCGGCGGCAGCCGCGGCCACCGCCGCCGGCGCGAACAGGGCACGCCCCGGAGAGAGGTCGGCCCACCACTTGCGCGCGCGGCCCAGCAGCGGGCTGTCCTCACCGAAGGCGTCACGCAGCGCAGCGGCGTCGCGCTCGAACGCGGCGGGGTTCTTCGCTGCGTGTTGAACCTCGAGCAACTTCAGGCGGTACTCGGGACGTTCCGGGTGCGCCGCAATCGCCTCGCGGACCAACTCCTCGGCCTGGGAGAACCGCTCGTAGGCCAGGTAGACGTTGACCTCCGCCATCGGGTCCTCAGCCCTGGAGTCCTCCGCTTGCACCTCGGCGGTGGGCGACTCGATCACCGGCTCCTCGACCGGTTCCACGAAGGTCGGTTGGGCGACTGTCGCGACCGAGGGAGCGGCGGCGCGAGGCACCGCGCTCACGACCGCCGTCGACGGCTCGTCCGGGCGGGTTGCGGCGGCGGGACCGGGCGATTCCTCCGCGGGCCTGCGGCGACGCACCGAGAACAGGCCACCGACCAACGCCAGCAGGCCTGCGAGACCGCCCCAGAACACGCTGGGGTTCTCACTGACCGATTTCACAACGGACTGGGCCTTCTGGGAGGCCACCTCGCTCAGCGTGGGAGCCGGGGCCGAGGCCGGCGCAGCGTCCAAAGGAGCGGCTGGGGGAGCGGCCGGTTTCGAGACGGCCGGTTCAGGAGCAGTGGGCGCGGAAGCGGCCGGTGCCGGAGCGGCTGCGGTGGTCATCGGTTCCGCCGGAGCAGAGGGCGCAGGTGCGGTCGGGGTCGCGGGGACGGGCTTCGGCTCGGGCTCCGCGGCATTCACCCCGGCTTCCGGGGCCGTGGTCAAGCCGGCCTCCCCTGCGGGAGTCCCGGCAGGCAGGGGCTCGACCGCCGGCACAGGCGCCGGCTCCGTCACCACAGGCTCCTCCGCTCTGGCCTGGGCGACCAGGGCCTGCTGCTGCAACGCGGAGAGCGTCTCGTCCTTCAGCTTGATGAGCCGCTGAAGGTCCTGAATGAGGGCCTCCGCCTCGGCGAGCCGGGACTGCAGCTCCGCAATCTCCCGGCGGCGTCCGTCCAGATCCTCCTGAAGCACTGTCAACTCCCTCTTGAGTGCGGTGGTTCCACCACCCCGGCGGGTTCCCGATCCCTCCTCGGTACCAGCGGCGACGAGCTCGAGCCGCGACTGGGGCGCAACCGCCACAGGTGCCGGTGCCGGCTCCGCCGCGGGCTTGCGCGCCGGCCCTGCCACTGCCGCGGCCGTGGGGGCCGGGCGAGCGGTCCGCGCCGCACCCTGGCGGTAGTCCTCCCACGCCGTCTGCTGGCGCCGGAGGTCCGCAAGCGCCTGGGCGTGGGTCACGGCGTCCAGGGACTCCCGGTCCGGGACCCTGAGGACGTAGCCGCTCTTCAACGCGTTCACGTTGCCCATGGCGAAGGCCTCGGGATTCGCCTGCAGCAACGCCACCATCATCTGTTGAGTACTGACGGACGCATCCGGCCGGACCCGGTTCGCGATGCTCCAGAGCGTGTCGCCCGAGCGGACCGGACCATAGCTCTCCGCGCCGCCGACCTTCGGCTCCGGTGCCGGCGCTGCAGCCTTCGCGCCCTCGGAGGCAGCCTTGGGCTCGGCCGCGACGGCCGCCGGCGGCGGCTGAACCTCCACCGGCTTCACGGGCTCGGGGCGGGCAGGCCCTTCCGCAACCGGCATCTCCAACGGCGGCGGCAGGGGCTCGGGCTTCGCCCGAACCACGGGGCCCTGGACCCGGGCGGTGGCAGCGGCACCGTACACGGGCGGGTCGAGCAGGGCGGTGTACTCCCTCACCAACCGGCCCTGGGGCCAGTTCATCTCGAGCAAGAAATTCAGGAACGGTTCCTTGACCGGCTGGCGGGTCGAGACCTTCAGAACGGCCTTGCCCCCGGGGCGCTCCTCCACCTTGAAGCGCAGCCTGGAGAGGACGTAGGGACGGTCCACGCCGGCCCGCAGGAACTCCTCCGGCGAGGCGAGCTTGGCCCTGAGGTCGGCGAGGTCGTCGCCCCGGACCGAGAGCAGATCGATCTCCGCTTCGAACGGCTCGTTCAGCGAAGAACGGACCTTCAGGTCGCCGAGGGCCAGCGCGGATGCCCCCTGGGGGTACCCGAGGGCCAGCGCAACCAGGATCGGGATGATTTTTCTCGTCATCTCCAAGTCCCTACCATCCGAGGTTCCACAGTCAGAGGTATGTAGCGACCAGGACCTCGGCAATCTGAATGCTGTTGAGGGCCGCCCCCTTGCGGACGTTGTCCGAGACGACCCAGAGGTCGATCCCCCGGGGGTGGGAGATGTCCTCGCGGATGCGGCCTACGAAGACCGGGTCCTGGCCGGCCGCCTCGGTCACGGCGGTCGGGTAGCCGCCGGGCTTGCGCTCGTCGACCACCACGATCCCCGGAGCGCCGGTGAGGAGCTCGCGCACCCGCTCGGCGGAGATCTTCTCCCGGGTCTCGATGTGCACGGCCTCCGAGTGGCCGTAGAACACCGGCACGCGCACGGTGGTCGGGTTCACCTGGATGCGGTCGTCCCCCATGATCTTGCGGGTCTCCCACACCATCTTCATCTCCTCTTTCGTATACCCGTTGTCGAGGAAGACGTCGATGTGCGGCAGCACGTTGAAGGCGATCTGCTTCGGATAGACGTGCGCCTCGGCCGGGCGGCCGTTGAGGAGCGCGGCCGTCTGGGTCGCGAGCTCCTCGATGGCCTCCTTGCCGGTGCCCGAAACGGCCTGGTAGGTGCAGACGTTGACCCGCTCGATTCCGACAGCGTCGTAGATGGGCTTCAGGGCGACCAGCATCTGGATGGTCGAGCAGTTCGGGTTGGCGATGATGCCGCGGTTGCGGTAGTCGGCGATCTTCTCCGCGTTGACCTCGGGCACGACGAGAGGGATGTCGTCCTCGTAGCGGAACTGGGAGGTGTTGTCCACCACGACGCAACCCGCCGCGGCCGCCTTCGGTGCGTAGACCGCCGACACGCTGGCCCCCGGAGAGAACAGGCCAACCTGCGCCCGGGAGAAGTCGAACTCGGCGAGGTCGCCGACCGGAACGTCGCGGCCCTGGAACCGGACCGTCTTGCCTGCCGAGCGGCTGCTCGCCAGGGGGTAGAGCTGGCGCACCGGGAACTTCCGCTGCTCCAGGATCTCGATCATCGCCTCACCCACTGCACCCGTCGCACCCACCACTGCCACGTCGAAGGTCCGGTTCATTGCGTTCGAGCCCCTGTTCAGGTTCGGTCTAGAGTGCCGCGATGACGGCGTCGCCCATTTCGACGGTGCCGACCCGGCGCGTGCCCGACGACGCGATGTCGGCGGTGCGCAGCCCCTGGTCCAGCACGCGGCCAACGGCCGTTTCAATGCGCTCCGCCAGGTCCGCTCGGGCGAAACTGTGGCGCAGCATCATGGCCACGGAGAGGATGGTGGCGAGCGGGTTGGCCACACCCTTGCCGGCGATGTCCGGCGCCGAACCGTGGATGGGCTCGTACAGGCCCTTCCCGTGGGCGTCCAGCGAGGCCGAGGGCAGCATGCCGATGGAGCCCGTGAGCATCGAGGCCTGGTCGGAGAGGATGTCGCCGAACAGGTTCCCGGTCACGATGACGTCGAACTGCTTCGGCGCCCGCACCAGCTGCATCGCGGCGTTGTCCACGTACATGTGGGAGAGCTCGACGTCCGGGTAGTCGCGGCCCACCCGCGTGACCACCTCGCGCCAGAACGCGGTGGTCTCGAGCACGTTGGCCTTGTCGACCGAGCAGAGCCGGCGCTTGCGTCCACGGGCCAGCTCGAAGGCGACGCGCGCGATCCTCTCGATCTCGCTCTCCCGGTAGACCATCGTGTTGTAGCCCTGGCGCTCCCCGCTCGGCAGGGTACGGACCCCCCGCGGCTCGCCGAAGTACACGTCGCCGGTCAGCTCCCGCACGATCAGGACGTCGAGCCCGGAGACGACCTCCGGCTTGAGCGTCGAGGCGTCGGCGAGCTGCGGGTAGAGCAGCGCGGGCCGCAGGTTCGCGAAGGCCTCGAGCCCCTTGCGCAGGCCGAGCAGTCCCCTCTCGGGCCGGCGGGACGTCTCGAGGGAGTCCCACTTCGGCCCGCCCACCGCGCCGAGCAGGACGGCGTCCGCCGCCTGGGCACGGGCGAGCACCTCGTCCGGAAGGGGACTGCCGGTCGCGTCGATGGCGGCCCCACCCACCTGGGCGAATTCGAGCCGCACGTCGAGCCCCGCCGTCGCCCGCAGGGCCTCGAGGACCTTCACCGCCTCGGCGACGATCTCCGGCCCGATGCCGTCACCGGGGAGAATTAGAACGGTCTTGCTCATGGTCATGCCCCCCCACCCTGCGCCTTCACGTCCGCGAACAGCCACGGGGCCTCCTGGCGCCGGCGCACCTCGTAGCCGCGGATGGCCTCCGCGTGCTGCAGCGTCAGGCCAATCTCGTCGAGGCCGTTCAGCAGGCAGTGCTTGCGGTAGGAATCGACCTCGAAGTGCAGCACCGCCCCCGCCGGCGTCGCCACGGTCTGCTCCGGAAGGCTCACCGTGAGACGGTACCCCGGCGTCGCCTGCACTTCACGGAACAGGCGGTCCACCTCGTCCTCGGGCAACACGATGGGAAGGATGCCGTTCTTGAAGCAGTTGTTGTAGAAGATGTCGGCGAAGCTCGGGGCGATGAGCGCCCGGAAACCGTAGTCGAGCAGGGCCCAGGGGGCGTGCTCGCGGCTCGACCCGCAACCGAAGTTGGTGCGGGCGAGCAACACCGTGGCCCCCTGGTAGCGCTCCTGGTTCAGCACGAAGGCCGGGTTGAGGGGCCGGGTCGAGCAGTCCTGGCCCGGCTCGCCCCGGTCGAGGTAGCGCCACTCGTCGAAGAGATAGGGGCCGAAGCCGGTGCGGCGGATGGACTTCAGGAACTGCTTGGGAATGATCGCGTCGGTGTCGACGTTGGCGCGGTCGAGAGGAGCGACCAGGCCGGTGTGCTCGGTGAAGGGTTGCATGCGTGGTGTCCGGATGCCTCGAGGGCGCGCTCGCGCGCGCTATCGCTTGAATGTTCAAGGATACCGGAAACCCCAGGGGCCGGCGACTGCGCCACGCCGGGAGGGTGAGCCGGCACGCTGGATGCGCAAGGCATGAGGCCCGCTCCACCCCCCGGGCCCGAGCCCGGCGGCCCGCCCGAGGGAGGGTCCGAGCTGGCCGCCCGCATCCGGGCCTGGGGCCGCGCCCTCGGGCTGCAGGCCATCGGATTCACGGGGGTCGACCCCGGCCCCGCCGAGGCCCACCTCCTGGAGTGGCTCGCGCGGGGCCACCAGGGCGGGATGGACTGGATGGCCCGTCACGGCACCCGCCGCAGCCGGCCCTCGGAGCTCGTCCCGGGCACCCGGACGGTCATCTCCGCGCGCATGGGCTACCTTTCCGCCGTCGCCGCCCCCTCGGCCAAGGTCCTGGCGGACCCGCTGCTCGGCCACGTCTCGCGCTACGCGCTGGGGCGCGATTACCACGAGGTCCTGCGAAGGCGCCTGGGGCAGCTCGCCCTGCGCATCGCCGAGGCCACCGGTCCCTTCGCCCACCGGGTATTCGTGGACAGCGCCCCGGTGCTCGAGAAGCCCCTGGCCGCGCAGGCCGGCCTCGGGTGGGTGGGCAAGCACACCAGTCTGCTGAGCCGGGACGCCGGCTCCTGGTTCTTCCTCGGGGAGATCTACACGGACCTCGAGCTCCCCCACGACGCACCCGGCGGAAGCCACTGCGGCCGCTGCACCGCCTGCATCGACGCCTGCCCGACGGGTGCCATCGTGGCTCCCTACCGCCTGGACGCGCGACGGTGCATCGCCTACCTCACCATCGAGCTGCAGGGCCCCATCCCCGTCGAGATGCGCCCCGGGATGGGCAACCGTATCTTCGGCTGCGACGACTGTCAGCTCGCCTGCCCCTGGAACCGATTCGCGCGGCCCACCCCGGAGGCCGACTTCCTTCCGCGCCACGGCCTGGATGCTCCCCGCCTGTTGGAGCTCTTCGCGTGGACCGAGGAGCAGTTCCGGGAGCGCACCGCCGGAAGCCCCCTGCGCCGCACCGGCTACGAGCGCTGGCTGCGCAACCTCGCGGTCGCTCTCGGCAACGCCCCGACCCGGCCCGAGGTCGTCGAGGCGCTGCGCTGGCGCCAGGGGCACCCCTCGGCCCTCGTCCGGGAGCACGTGCTCTGGGCGCTCGGCCGGCACGAGTCGGCGCACGGCGAATGACCGCCCCCTATCCCCGCTGGCCCATGGAGCGGCCCCCGCCCGTTCCCTATACTGGACTCATTGAGGAGGGTCCGCGATGCAAAAACTGAAGAAGGTCATCGAGAATGCTTACGAGCGGCGGGCCGAGATCACGCCGCGCAACGTGGAGAGCGCCCTCCGGGACGCGGTCGACGCGGTCATCGATCAGCTCGACCGCGGAGAGCTGCGCGTCGCCGAGAAGAAATCGCGGGACTGGGTCCTCAACGAGTGGGTGAAGAAGGCCGTGCTGCTGGCGTTCCGCATCCAGGACAACAATTTCCTGAAGGGCGGCTTCACCAACTACTTCGACAAGTTCCCCTCGAAGTACGCCGCCTTCAACGTGCGGGACTTCCGGGATTCCGGGGTGCGCGTCGTGCCGCCGGCCTCCGCCCGCAAGGGCGCCTACATCGCTCCCGGCATCGTGTTGATGCCCTCCTACGTGAACCTCGGGGCCTACGTCGACAGCGGCACCACGATCGAGACCTGGGCGACGGTCGGCGCGTGCGCCCAGATCGGGAAGAACGTGACACTGTCCCCCGGCGTCGGCATCGGCGGGGTGCTGGAGCCCGCCTCCGCCCGGCCCACCATCGTCGAGGACAACTGCTTCATCGGGGCGCGCTCCGAGGTCGCCGAAGGGGTCATCGTCGGCGAGGGCTCGGTGCTCGCGATGGGTGTGTTCCTCGGCCAGAGCACGCGCATCTACAACCGGGAGACGGGCGAGGTCACCTTCGGACGGGTGCCCCCCGGCTCGGTCGTGGTCCCGGGCAGCCTGCCTTCGGCGGACGGCCGCTACAGCCTGTACGCGGCGGTGATCGTCAAGCAGGTGGACGAGAAGACGCGCGCCAGGGTCGGCGTCCACGAGTTGCTGCAGACGCTCTGAGGCGAGAGGCGGGCGCGCCGCACGAGGCGGCGTCCCGGCGGGCCGCGGCGCACCGGGCAGCGGCTCCCCGGACAGCGGCTCCCGGGGTAGTTGCGCGGCCGGCGCCCGACCCGCCGCCTCAGGGCCGCGGCGCGGCGGGCTTCCGGGTCGTGTCGGCCCCGGCCTGGCAGAGCACGCGCGGGATCCCCTGGGCAACGTACCAGCGCTTGGCCTTCTCGTCGTACCACCACGTCTGGGGCTCGCTCGCCTCGCGCACGACGCCGGTGTCGAGCTCCACGTACGCCAGCGCCGCCCGCACCTGGGCCTCGTCGAGGTTCGGCCCGAACTGCACGTCGCGGGGCTGGAAACTGCTCACCCGCACGTCGGTGCGCGGCACGCAGGGCTGGGGAGGCGGATCCCCCGGGCGCGGCCGGATCGCGCTGGCCGCGGTGTCGAAATAGGCCCAGCGCAGGGCAGAGCCGTAGTTGCGGAGCGTGAGGTCGAAATCCATCGTCCGCGCCGTCTCGTGGACCGCGCAGCCTGCGAGGCCGAGCGGCACCAGCAGAAGCCCGAGCATGCGGTTCGTCATGGGTGAGAGCACCTGAAGTCACGAACGCGTGAAGAACGCGGTGGCCATCTTAACCGGCGGGGAGGCCCTGCCGCGAATCACCCGAAGTCCCGCGAGCGCGCCTGCAAGGTGCCGATGAGCGCACTCAGGTCCTCCAGCCGGCTCGCCACCACGTGCACCACCGCCCCCTCGCGCTCCACCGTCCCCGTGACGGCCAGCAGGCGGGACGCCAGCAGGGCCTGGCGCTGACGCTCGGCGAGGCGCGGCCACACCACCAGGCTCAGGGTGCCGGTCTCGTCCTCCAGCGTCACGAAGGTGACCCCCGAGGCCGTCACCGGGCGCTGGCGACAGGTGACCAACCCCGCGGTCCGCACGCGCGCGCCCGGTGCCAGCCCGTTCACCACCGAGGCCGGGAGCAGGCGCCTCCTCCCCAGGGAGGGGCGCAGGAGGGCCATGGGATGCCGGCCCAGGGTGAGCCCGAGGCTCGCGTAGTCGGCCAGCAGGTCGTCGGCCTCCCCCGGCACCGGCAGGTCGGGCTCGACTTCCTTCTCGGGCAGCCCCGCCAGGAGCGGCGGCGGCTCCGCCACGCCGAGGACCGCCCAGCGCGCCCGGTGCCGGTCGCCCGCGAGACCCGCGAGCGCACCCGCGGCAGCCAGGGCCTCCAGGTCCCTGCGCTCGAGCCCCGCCCGCCGGGCCAGGTCCGACACGCCCTGGAGCGACGCCCGTTGGCGCGCCTCGACGACCCTCTGGGCGCCCACCCGCGAGAGCCCCTTCACCATCCGCAGGCCGAGCCGCACGGCCGGCCCCTTCGATGCCGTCGGCCCTTCGAGGGTGCAGTCCCAGTCGCTCACGGTCGCGTCCACCCCGCGCACCTCGACCCCGTGGCGGCGCACGTCCTGGACGACCTGGGACGGGCCATAGAAGCCCATGGGCTGGCTGTTCAACAGGGCTGCGGCGAAGGCCGCCGGCTCGTGGCACTTGAGCCAGGCCGAGACGTAGACCAGCAGCGCGAAGCTCGCGGCGTGGGATTCCGGGAAGCCGTATTCGCCGAACCCCAGGATCTGCTGGAAGATGCGCTCGGCAAACTCCTCCGCATAGCCGCGCGCGCGCATCCCCTCGACGAGGCGGACCCGGAAGGGCTCGAGTCCGCCCTTGCGGCGCCACGCCGCCATGGAGCGGCGCAGGCCATCGGCCTCCCCTGGCGTGAACCCCGCCGCGACCACCGCGAGCTTCATCACCTGCTCCTGGAAGATGGGCACGCCCAGGGTGCGCTCGAGCACCCCGCGCACCGCCGGGCTCGGGTAGGTCACCGGCTCGGCCCCCTGCCGGCGGCGCAGGTAGGGGTGGACCATCCCGCCCTGGATCGGCCCGGGGCGCACGATCGCGACCTCGATCACCAGGTCGTAGAACGTGGCGGGCCGCAGGCGCGGCAGCATCGCCATCTGGGCCCGGGACTCGATCTGGAACACGCCCACCGTGTCGGCCCGCTGGATCATCGCGTAGACCCGCGGGTCCTCGGCCGGAATGTTGTCCAGGCCGAGGGGGTGCGGCACCCCGCTCCCGGCGGGCGGTGCGCCGCCCCAGGCGGAGCGATAGCCGTTCACCAGGTCGAGGGCGCGGCGGATCGCCGAGAGCATGCCCAGGGCCAGCAGGTCGACCTTGAGCAGGCCCAGGGCGTCGAGGTCGTCCTTGTCCCACTGGATGACCGTTCGCCCCGGCATGGCCGCGTTCTCGATCGGGACCAGCCGCGAGAGCGGGCCCCGCGAGACCACGAAGCCGCCCACGTGCTGGGAGAGGTGGCGGGGAAAGCCCACGAGGTCGCGGACCACGCGGGCCAGACGGTCCAGCACGGGACTTCGTGGGTCGAGACCCACCTCGGCGAGCCGCTCGTCCGCCAACGGCTTGCCGTCCCACCAGTGCAGGGACTTCGCCAGGCGGTCGACCTGCTCGGGGGCCAGCCCGAGCGCCTTGCCCGCGTCGCGCACCGCGCTGCGGGGCCGGTAGGTGGTGACCGAGCCCGTGAGCGCGGCCCGGTCCCGGCCGTACTTGCCGTACACGTACTGGATCACCTCTTCGCGCCGCTCGTGCTCGAAATCCACGTCGATGTCGGGCGGCTCGCCGCGCTCGCGCGAGATGAAGCGCTCGAAAAGCATCTGCGATCGCGCGGGGTCGACCTCGGTGATCCCGAGGCAGAAGCAGACCGCGGAGTTGGCCGCCGAGCCCCGGCCCTGGCACAGGATCCCCCGGCCCCGGGCGAAGCGGACGATGTCGTGCACGGTGAGGAAATAGGGCTCGTAGGCGAGCTCGGCGATGAGGGCGAGCTCGTGCTCCACGAGCCCCCACACCCTCCGGGGCGCACCGTCCGGCCACCGGGCGCGCATCCCCTCCTCCGTCAGCCGGCGCAGGTGACTCGTCGGTGTCTCGCCCGGCGGCACCAGCTCCTCCGGGTACTCGTAGCGCAGGCACTCGAGGGAGAGCTCGCAACGCCCGGCCACGGCGACGGACTCGGCCAGGAGCGCGGGCGGGTAGAGGCGCTCGAGCACCTCCCGCGGGCGCAGGTGGCGCTCCCCGTTGGGGTACAGGGCGTATCCCGCCTCGGCCAGCGGCACCCCCAGACGGATGGCCGTGAGCGTGTCCTGCAGTTCCCGGCGTCCCCGCTCGTGCATGTGCACGTCGCCCGCGGCGACCGCCGGCAGACCGGCCGCCCCGGCGAGGGCCTGGCAGTGCGCGAGCCATCGGCGGTCGCCGGGACCCCGGGAGAGCTCGACCGCGAGCCAGGCGCGGCCGGCAAAGCACTCGGCCACCCGCCGGGCCTCGGCCGCGGTCGTGCCCGAGCTGGGAAGCAGCAGCGCGAGGCAGCCCGGAAGCCCCCCGCCGAGGTCCGCCCACTCCAGTCGATAGCCCCCCTTCACGGACTGCCGCCGGCCGAGGGTGACGAGCTGCGACAGGTTGCCGTAGCCGTCCCGATCGGTCGCGAGCAGGACGAGCGCCGGTCCGTCGGCGAGCCGCACCTCGCTGCCGATCAGGAGCTTCAGCCCCCTCGCCTTCGCCGCTCCGTGGGCACGCACCACACCGGCGAGCGAGCATTCGTCGGTCAGGGCCAGGGCCTCGTAACCGAGCTCGGCCGCCCGTTCCACCAGTTCCTCGGGGTGCGAGGCCCCCCGCAGGAAGGTGAAGTTGCTGAGACAATGCAGCTCGGCGTAGGGCAGTGTCATCGAAGCCGTTTACCTCTCCGCGCCTCCGCGCCTCCGCGCCTCTGCGGTAGACCCGGCAACCGCTCAACCGAACAGGCCGTGCAGGAACCAGCCGTGGGGCGGGGACCGGTCACGGTAGACCCAGAGACGCTCGCCGGCCTCGCTCTCGGCCACGTAGTAATCTCGGGCGACGTCCTCGCCGTCCCACCACCCCCCCTCGATGCGCTCCGGTCCCTCCCGCAGCGCGAGCGCCCCACCCCAGCGGGGCCGGCCCTCCGAGGTTTCGAGGGCCCGCGGCGCGTCCAGGAGCCAGAGGGGCCGCCGTCCGGGGCGGGGTCCCCCCGTTCCCCCTTCCCCCGCGCGGGGACACCAGGCCCGCTCCGGACGGTGGTCCGGGAGCGCGGACAGGCCGTGGACGGCCTCGGGGCCCAGGCGCACCCGGAGACGGTCGATCAGCTGCTGCCAACCCTCCTCGGAGCGCTCGGCCGCATCGAACAGGTCGAGGCTGCGCCCCGCCAGGTGAACGACGCGGTCCGCCTTCAGGGCAAGGCCCTCCACCGGGGAGGGCAAGAGCACCTGCCGCACGCGCTCGCGCAGGAGCAGCTGCAGATGGGGGGCGCTCCGGGAGGGACCCGCCAGGCCGATGTCCAGGCAAGTGGCGGGACCCCTGGCGTGCTCGAGCACGACGGTCACCCGCTCGACCGCCCCCGCCACTGCCCGCAGGTAGCCCGCGAGGTCCAGGATCAGCCGGTTCAGCGGGAAGAGGAGCTCCTCGGCGTCAACCGCCTCGCCCGGCAAGCGCAGGCGGGCCGAGAAGGTACGCGGGGGCACCCAGGACTCGCGCGGGTCGGGCACCGTGCCGAGCGCCCGGTCCAGGAGGCCGAGCACCTCGTTTCCCAGGCGGCGCCCGAGACCGTCCCGGGGCAAGCGCAGGAGGTCCCCGAGGGACAGGACCCCCAGACCGGCAAGGGTCTCCAGGGTTTCGGCAGCCAGCTCCGTACAGGTCAGGGGGAGCGGCGCCAGGCGTTCCCGCAGACGGCCTTCGTCCACCTGCACTTCCGGCCTGCCTGCGCGCGCCAGCAGCCAGGCACCGCCCGGCGTGGGGGCCACCGCCAGGACGGACCGATACCCCATCCCCGCCAGACCCGCCGCCACCGCGCCCCGAAGCGCATCGATCCCGCCGAAGAGGTCCAGGCTGCCCCCCACTTCCAGGAGGAGTCCGCGAGCGGGCATCAAGCTTACAAACGACGTGAACTGTACAGCCCAACTACCTATATTACTTACCGCTTCTTCTTCCGCTCCCCGGTCCCGCTCCAGCACCCGCAGGTGCGGCGCCAGGGCCCAGGCCGCCGGCAGGCTCAGTCCGGGGCGGACCCCGAGGGAGCGGGCGCCCTCGTTGACGGCGACGAGGCGCCGGCGCCCTCCCCGGCCTTCCACCACGGCGAGGGACGACCCCGGCGCAGAGACCCGGCCGAGCAGGTCCAGCGACAGGTCCGGCAGATAGGCCGCGAGCCAGAGCACCGGTGGTACACCCTCACTCGACGGGCACCAGCAGGCTGCCGGAGGGACCCCGCCCCCGGCATTTGAGCAAGCGAACGGCCAACCCCTGCCCCGAAGGCTCCAGCAACAGGCGCAGGCGCGCCGGCGAGGGCACGTCCGCGTGGCGGTGGGAGCGGAACACGATCCCCAGGGTCCGGCCTTCCTCGGCGGCGAGTTGCAGGCGACGCAGGGTCCGGTCGTCTGCCGGCCGCTCCCGCGGCCAGGCCAGAACCGCCCCGCACAACCCCGAGCGCAGGACCTGCTCGGCCGCCCAGAAGACGTCCCCCGCCGCCCGCACCACCAGCAGGCGCGAGAGATCGAGACCCCCGCCCATCAGCGCGGGCGCATAGGGGACGTGGGGGGGATCGACCCAGGCGGTGCGCCGGCCCTGCCCGACGAGCCGCGCCAGCGCGGGGAGCAGGAGACTCACCTCCCCGATCCCGGCGTGTCTCGCCAGGACCTCCACCAGCCCCTCCTGCGGCCAC
This sequence comes from Gammaproteobacteria bacterium, assembly GCA_017999615.1. Classification (NCBI taxonomy): domain Bacteria; kingdom Pseudomonadati; phylum Pseudomonadota; class Gammaproteobacteria; species Gammaproteobacteria bacterium. Next base: position 45,361 of record JAGNLM010000004.1, read on the forward strand.
CCCCCGCCCGGCAAGGCCCGGTCGAGTCCCGGCCACCCCGTCGGCACCGCCGCGCCGGACACCGCAGGCCCCTGGCGGCCGCGCCACAGGTCGGGACGCTGGAGAAGGCTGTCGAGGGCGCCCGTCATCGGCAGTCCGGAACCGGCGAACGGCGATCTCCCTGGGGGATGCCCCGCATCTACGGCGCCTCACCGTTGCGGATGAGCCCCACCCCCAATCCCTCGAGGACGAGCGGCTGGCGCTCCAGATCCACCTCGATGGGGGAGAAATCGGGATTGGCGGGCAACAACCAGACCCGCCGCCCCTCCCGCCGCAGGCGTTTGACGGTGACCTCGTCGCCGAGGCGGGCCACCACGACACTCCCGTCCCCCGCCTCCGGCGTGCGGTGCACGGCCAGCAGGTCGCCGTCCAGGATGCCGGCATCCCGCATGCTCATCCCCCTCACCCGCAGGAGGTAATCCGCGCGCGGCCGGAACAGCCTGGGGTCGATCTGGTAGCGGGCCTCGATGTGCTCCTGGGCCAGGATGGGGCTGCCCGCCGCGACCCGCCCGACCACCGGCAGCCCCGTCCCCCCGCGCAGGCGGATGCCGCGGGAGGCGCCTGCCAGGACCTCCAGGACGCCCTTGCGCGCCAGGGCGCGCAGGTGCTCTTCCGCGGCGTTCACCGATCGATAGCCCATGGCCGAGGCAATCTCGGACCGGGTGGGCGGCAAGCCGTGCTCCCGGACGAAGTCCTGGATGAACTGGAACACGGCTTGCTGCCTTGGCGTCAGGTCGGACATGGCCTCTCCGGAGACTGTAAATATATACAGTCATCCCAAGAACGCAAGACTGGCAGGGACGCGTTCCCGGGCCGGCGATGCCCCTCGTTCCAGGGAAGCTTGTTCCGAGAGCCCAGGTCCATTAGAATTCCCTTATATGTCAAGCGGAGGACTGCCCTCCGCGCGCACCGACCAGGGAGATGGCAGCAAGCAGCGGGGCAAGGATGCCCACTTTGCCCGGGAGGCAATCGCCTCCCGTTTTTTTTTGCCCGTGCCACGACTATCCTGGCCAGCGAATGGAGAGGAGCCCCTCCCCCGCGATGCCCGGCACCCCCGCCCAACCGCTGCCGGCCACGCCCCCCGCGCCCCCTGACCACCGGCTCTCCGTGGCGCCGATGCTGGACCTCACGGATCGGCACGCCCGCTATCTGATGCGCCTGCTGACGCGCCGCACCCTGCTCTACACCGAGATGGTCACGACGGGGGCGCTCCTGCGAGGGGATGCGGCCCGCCACCTGGACCACGATCCGGCGGAGCACCCCCTGGCGCTCCAGCTCGGGGGCAGCGAGCCCGCGGACCTCGCGGCCTGTGCCCGCCTCGGCGCCCGCTGGGGGTACGACGAGATCAACCTCAACGTCGGCTGCCCGAGCCCGCGCGTGCGCTCGGGCGCCTTCGGGGCCTGCCTGATGAACGAACCGGGGACCGTGGCGGATTGCGTGCGCGCCATGGCCGACGCCTCGCCGGTGCCGGTGACGGTCAAGACCCGCGTGGGCGTGGACCACCGGGACTCCTACGAGGAGCTCGCCGAGCTCGTGGCCACCGTTGCCGAGGCCGGCTGCCGGACGTTCATCGTGCACGCCCGCAAGGCCTGGCTCTCCGGGCTGAGCCCGGCGGAGAATCGCAGCGTCCCGCCGCTGCGATACGACCTGGTCTACCGGCTGAAACGCGATTTCCCGGACCTGCGGGTGGTCCTGAACGGCGGAGTCACCAGCCTCGCCTCGGCCCTGGGGCACCTCGAGCACGTGGACGGCGTGATGATTGGCCGGGCCGCCTACGAGGACTGCTACCTGCTCTCCGAGGCGGACCAGGTCATCTTCGGCGAGCCGGGGCCCGGCCCGAGCCGCGAAGAGGTCGTGCAGGCCTACCTCCCCTACGTGGAGCGAGAGCTCGCCCGGGGCGTTCCCCTTGCGAGGATGACCCGCCACCTCTTCGGCCTCTTCCACGCCCAGCCAGGCGCCCGGGCCTGGCGCAGGCACCTGACGGAAGGGGCGGCACACCCGGAGGCCGGGGCCGAGGTGGTCCACGAGGCGGTCCGCCGCCAGGGTGGGCTGGACGCGCCCCCCCGGCGCCAGAACCCAGCGACCGACACCGGGTCGAACCCACGAGACTGAACTGGAAGCCCTGCCATGCGCGACGCCACTCCCCGCACCACCCACCTGCAGGATTACGCACCCCCGCCCTACCGCGTGGAGACCGTCGAGCTGCGCTTCGAGCTCGGCGAGGGGACGACCCGGGTGGGCTCCACGCTGAGGCTCCGGCGCGACCCGTCGGCCGCGCCCGGCACGCCACTGGTGCTCGACGGGCAGGACCTGGAGCTGCTCGCCCTCGCCCTCGACGGCGTGCCCCTCGAGCCGGGCCGCTACCGGACGGACCCCGGGTCGCTCACCGTCGAGGACGTCCCCGAGAGCTTCACGCTCACGGTCGAGACCCGCATCCGCCCCGAGGAGAACACGGCGCTCGAGGGGCTCTACCGGGTGGGAGGCCTGTACTGCACCCAGTGCGAGGCGGAGGGGTTCCGCAAGATCACCTATTTCCCCGACCGGCCGGACGTGATGGCCCGCTACACGACCACCCTCGTGGCCAACCGTGAGGCCTGCCCCGTGCTGCTCTCGAACGGCAACCCCGTCGAGCGCGGGGAGCTCGGCGACGGGCGCTACTGGGTGCGGTGGGAGGACCCGTTCCCCAAGCCCTCCTACCTCTTCGCCCTGGTCGCCGGCAGGCTGGTCGAGGTGTCCGGCAGCTTCGTCACCCGCTCGGGGCGCGAGGTGGCGCTGCGCATCTACGTCGAGCCCCGGAACGCCGACCAGTGTGCCCACGCCCTGCGCTCCCTGCAGGAAGCGATGCGCTGGGACGAGGAGGTCTTCGGGCGCGAGTACGACCTGGACATCTACATGATCGTCGCGGTCGACAGCTTCAACATGGGGGCGATGGAGAACAAGGGCCTGAACGTCTTCAACTCGAAGTACGTGCTGGCCCGGCCGGACACCGCCACCGACGCGGATTATTCCGGGATCCAGGGTGTCATCGCCCACGAGTACTTCCACAACTGGACCGGGAACCGCGTCACCTGCCGGGACTGGTTCCAGCTGAGCCTGAAGGAGGGACTCACGGTCTTCCGCGACCAGGAGTTCTCGGCCGACAGGAACAGCCGCCCGGTGAAGCGGATCGCCGACGTGCGCCGCCTGCGCACCCACCAGTTCGCCGAGGACGCGGGCCCCATGGCGCACCCGGTGCGCCCGGAGTCCTACATCGAGATCAACAACTTCTACACCTCCACGGTCTACGAGAAGGGGGCCGAGGTGGTCCGCATGGCCCACACCCTGCTCGGGCGCGAGCGCTTCCGCCGAGGCATGGATCTCTACTTCGCGCGCCACGACGGCCAGGCGGTGACCATCGAGGATTTCCTCGGTGCCCTGGAGGACGCCAACGGCGCGGACCTGGGCCAGTTCCGGCTCTGGTACAGCCAGGCCGGCACGCCGGAGGTGGGCGTGCGCGAGGCCTACGACCCGGCGGCGCACACCTTCGAGCTGACCCTCTCCCAGCGCTGTCCGCCCACGCCGGGACAGCCCGCCAAACGGCCGATGCACATCCCGGTCGCCCTGGGGCTCCTCGGGGCGCGCGGTGAGGACCTTCCCCTGCGGCTCGAGGGCGAGCCCAGCGCGGGCGGGACCACCAGGGTCCTCTCCTTGCGGGAGGCCGAGCAGACCTTCCGCTTCGTCGACGTTCCCGCGCGTCCCGTGCCCTCGCTGTTCCGGGGCTTCTCGTCCCCGGTGCGCCTGCGCGCCGAGCAGGGCGACGAGGACCTCGCCTTCCTGATGACGCACGACTCGGACGCCTTCAACCGCTGGGACGCGGGCCAGCGGCTGGCCACGCGCGTGCTCCTCGCGCTCAGCGCGGACGCCCGGGCCGGGCGCCCGCTCCACTGCCCCGAGCACCTGGTGCGCGCCTTTCGCCGGGTGCTCGAGGGGAGCGCCGCCGACCCCGCCTTCGCCGCCGAGGCCCTGACCCTGCCCGGCGAGTCCTATCTGATGGACGAGATGGCGGTGGCCGACCCGGAAGCCGCCCACGGCGCGCGGGAGTTCCTGCGGGGCGCACTGGCCACCGGGCTCGCGGAACCGCTCGCGGTGACCTACCACGTCCACCGGGGCGGCGGACCCTATCGGGTCGAGCCCCGGGAGATGGGGCGAAGAGCGCTTCGGAATCTCTGCCTCGCCTACCTCGCGGAGGTCCCGGGGCCGGCCCGCGCGGCGCTCGCCGTGGAGCAGTTGCGGCAGGCCGACAACATGACCGACACCGTGGGCGCCCTCGGGGTGCTCGCGAACCTGGACGTCCCCGAGCGGGCCGAGGCCCTCGACGCCTTCTACCGGCGCTGGCACCCGGACCCCCTGGTCGTCGACAAGTGGTTCAGCCTGCAGGCCACCTCGCGCCTGCCCGGCACCCTCGCCGAGGTCCAGCGCCTGCTCGGGCACCCGGCCTTCGAGCTCCGCAACCCCAACCGTGTGCGGGCGCTCGTGGGCGCCTTCGCCCAGGGCAACCCCGTCCGCTTCCACGCCGCCTCGGGCGAGGGCTATGCCTTCCTCGCCGACCGGGTGCTGGAGCTCGACCCCCTGAACCCCCAGGTGGCGGCGCGGATGCTGGGCCCCATGACCCGCTGGAGGCGCTTCGACCCGGCCCGCCAGGCGCTCCTGCGCACCCAGCTCGAGCGCGTGCTCGGGCGCCCCGGCCTGTCCAGGGACGTGTTCGAGGTGGCCTCGAAGAGCCTGGCTGAATGAAGAGGAGCCTGGCCGACCGGGTCTAGGGCCGGTGACCGGCCGCGTAGGTGGCGATGAAGTCCGCCACCTCCTCCGGTCGCCCCAGGTCCAGGACCGGAACCTGGGGGCGCGGGTCGAGGGGGCCGTCGGTCGCCACCGCGATCACGTGGGGGTCCTGGGGGTAGAGCGGCGGCCGACCCAGGGCGGACCGATAGAGCTCGATCTTGGGAAAGGCCTCGTGCTTGAAGCCCTCGACCAGGATCAGGTCGACCTCGCCCGGGTCGAAGCGGGCCAGCAGGTCTGCGAGCGCAGGGTCTGCCCCGGCGGGGGTCTCGCCCATCATCGCCCAGCGCATGCTTGAGGCCACCAGGACCGGTGAGGCGCCCGCGGCGCGGAGCTCGTAGCTGTCCTTGCCGGGGGTGTCCACCTCGATGGCGTGGTGGCTCTGCTTGAGGAGCCCGACCCGCAGGCCGCGCTGGCTCAGCATGGGCAGGACCGCCACGAGCAGAGTGGTCTTGCCGGTGCCGCTCCAGGCCGCGACGCCCAGCACGGGCACACCGATGTCCAACGGGCCGCTTGACACTTCCGCTCCCTCCCGATTCGTCTTACGCCCGCGGGCCCCGGCGCCGTACCGCGCTCAGCCCGAAAGCCCCGACAGGCGCCGCTCGATCGCCGCCCGCTCCTCGGGCGTGTTGACGTTCGCGAAGACCTCTCCCCGTGCGGAGAAGTCGGCAGTCACCAGGCGGTGCCGGGCGTACCAGACCTGGACCTTGCGCTCCCCCGCGGCCAGGTACTCCCCCAGGTCGCCGAGGAGCCGGCAGGACAGCAGGGCGAAGGCCTGCTGCATCCGCTCGCCGTCGTGGGCCACGGCGATGTCGGCGCCCTCGCCCCTCAGCGCCCGGTACAGCACCGCGGCCAGGTCGCCGGGGACCAGCGGGGCGTCGCAAGGCACGGTGAGCAGGTAGGGGGAGCGCGCGACGCGCATCGCGCTGGCCACTCCCGCGAGCGGCCCCCAGAAGTCCCCCACCGCGTCCGCGACCACCGGGTATCCCAGCGCCTCGTAGCGCTCCCGATTGCGGTTGGCACTCAGCACCACCGCGCCGACCTGGGGCTGCACCGCCTGGAGCACGTGCTCCACCATCGGACGACCCGCCAGCGGGACGAGGCCCTTGTCCTCCCCCCCCATGCGGCGGCCCCGTCCACCCGCGAGCACGACGGCCGTGACCTGGCCACGCACCTCGGCGAAGGGGGGGGGTTGGGGCAGTGCAGGTCCCATGGAGGTGCCGAGTCCCGGGTCAGACCGGAACGATCCCCTGGATCTCGATCCCGCTCGCGGCCACCACCTCGTGCGCGGTCTCGGCGTGCTCGCGCGCGACCTGCACGCAGGCCCCGCAGTCCGAGCTCAGGTGCCGCGGCACGGGGATCATCCGGCAGGGCACGCCCCGGGCGGTCAGCAGCCTCTCGATGCGCACGGCATGGCTCGTCGAGTGAACCAGGATGACGACGTGGCCACTATCGCTCATCGCACCCCCGCCGCCAATCTCCCGACCGCCTCCAGCGCGTCAGCCACCTCCGCGGACGTATTGAAGGTCCCCAGTCCGAAGCGCACCGTCCCCCCGGGGAAGGTCCCGAGCGTGCGGTGCGCCGCCGGCGAGCAGTGCAGCCCCACACGGCAGAGCACTCCGTGCTCCTCGTCCAGCCGGAGCCCCACCTCCGATGGTGCGAGCCCTGCGATGTTGAGCGAGACGGTAGCGGTCTGCCGCCCCGCGTCCCGAGGACCGTACACCACCACCCCGGGAATCGCGGAGAGTCCGGCCAGCAGTTCGGCCGTGAGCCCCCGCTCGTGGTCGCGGATCGCCCCCACCCCCCGCGCCAGGACCCAGCGCACCGCCGCAGCGAGTCCGGCGAGCCCCACCGCGTTCGGGGTACCGCTCTCGCACCGGTCCGGGAGGAACTCCGGCTGCTCCTCCCGCTCCGAGCGGCTGCCGGTGCCCCCGTACTTGAGCGGCGTGAGCGCGGCGGCGTCCACCCGCTCCCCGACCACGAGCCCACCCGTCCCCATCGGGCCGCAGAGGGACTTGTGTCCCGAGAAGGCCAACAGGTCGATCGCCTGCGCCTCGACGTCGATCGGCACGGCACCCGCCGTCTGGGCCGCGTCCAGCAGGAACAAGACCCCGCGCCGGCGGGCGAGCCGGCCAACCTCCTCGACCGGCAGGAGCGTGCCGCAGACGTTCGAGGCGTGCGTGAGGACGATCATCCGCGTGGCGGGAGCGAGCGCGGCCTCCAGGGCCGCCACGTCGAGCTCACCCGCCGCCGAACAGGGCACCACCGTCACCGCCACACCCTGCGCCTCGAGCGCGCGCAGGGGGCGCATCACGGAGTTGTGCTCCAGGCTGGACGTGACCACGTGGTCGCCGGGGCGCAACAGCCCCAGGAGGGCCAGATTGAGCGCCTCGGTCGCGTTGGCCCCGAACACCACCCGCAGGGGGTCGGCGGCGTGGAAGAGCTCTGCCACCGCCTCGCGCGCCCCGTACACGACCCGGGCCGCCTCCACCGCCAGGCGGTGCCCCGCGCGCCCCGGGTTGGCGCCTACCTCCGCCAGGAACCGGGCCATCGCCTCGGCGACACAGGGCGGCTTCGGCCAGGAGGTGGCTGCGTTGTCGAAGTAGACCATGGCGAGCGGGGCGCCGGGCCGCCAGGTGTCCCGCGGCCCGGCGCCCTCTCCTCCTGTTTCCCTATTTCCGGATCGTGAGCTTGAACCCGTCCCCTGCCGGTTCCACGTCGACCGAGCAGCCCGCCATGCGCGCGATGCGGCGCACGTTCTCGCGCGAGGTCACCGTGTCCACCACCACCTCGATTGGAAACTGGCCCGCCTGGATCGCCTCGCGGGCCATCATCGCCGGCTGCGGACAGGAGAGCCCCCGGGCATCCACTTCGATGAAGTTCATCGCGCACCTCCCCTGGACACCTTCTCGCGCATGGTGAAGCCCATCAGGACGGTGGCCACCAGACCCAGGACCACCGCCCCCATGCCGTAGACGGTCAGGCCGCCCACTTTCACGACCCCCTCCACGACCGTGTCGGGGGTGCCGGCCAATCCGAAATTGTGCGCAATCCCGGCCCCGACGATCATCCCCAGCACGAACACGGCCGCGTCACCGTCCCCCTCCCCTGCGAGGAAGAGTTGCCGCCCGGGGCAGCCGCCAGCGAGCGCGAACGCGAGGCCAGCGAGCACCATCCCGAGGAAATTCCAGAAGTAATCGCTGTGGGCCACCGGCTGGGGCGAGAACCCGAAACTCACCTGGCCGAGGTACAGGTTGGTGGCGAACGCGACCACCAGCAGCGCGACGAGGCCGCTCAGCAGGTGCGTGTCGCGCATCAGCATGACGTCGCGCACCGCACCCATGGTGCAGAAACGGGTGCGCTGGGCCAGGATGCCGATGAAGAGCCCCGCACCCAGCGCGATCCACAACGGCGCGTGCATCGAGCCCGGCCCACTCTTGCTGAAGAAGATCGGCCCGTCCTTCGTGAACGTCGGCTCGAAGACGAGGAGCGCCAGCAAGCCAACCATGAGAAGGGGCAGGACCCAACCGACGGCCGTGTGGGTCTTCTGGGCGCGGCCGAGGTTGAAGCCCGCCTTGAGGAACTGCACGCCGACCGCGATGCCGGTCACGAGCCCCGCGAGGCCGAGGACCGCGTTCAGGTCACCGCCGGCGAGGCGCAGCACCGCCCGCCAGGGGCAACCGAGGAAGGCGAGCGCCCCGATCATGGCGAACACGCCGAGCACGAAGCGGACGATCGGCGCCGACCCGGCGCGGGCCCGGAACTCGCGGAAAAGATAGGCCGCGACCAGCGCCCCGAGCACGAATCCGATGATCTCGGGACGGATGTACTGCACGACGGCGGCGCGATGGAGCCCGAGCGCGCCGGCGATGTCGCGCTCGAAGCAGGCCACACAGATCCCCATGTTCTTCGGGTTTCCCAGGTACTGAAGCAGTGGGGCCAGAACGCCAATGGCCGTCCCGGCCAGGATGATGCCCCACCCCGACGCAAAGAACCGCGTCATTGCGGACATGACTTGCCTCTCTTCGGTCGTTTCATTGCGCGGCACGCGCGCCGGGTTCCGCCGTCACGCGGCGGATGGGGTCACCCACGGGGGCGCCATGGGGTGCGGACCGGAACAGCCCGCCGGAGTGTCGGCGGCAGGGTCGCGGGGCGCCCAGGGGCTCGAGTGCGAACCGTAGTCCATCGCCTGCAGCGGGGTCAATCGAAAGTTGTCATGCCAGCACGCGGGGTCCCCGCGGAACGCCCCGCGCTGGGCCCGCAGGGCGGGGGCGCCGGCAAGCCGTTGGCCGTGCGAATGGCACGAAGCCCTCCCTGGCGCTAGCATCTGCGCCTGGGCCCCTCGCGGGCGAGAATCCAGTCCATGTGCCCCGCATCCCCCGTATCCCCCCTGCCGGCAGTCCACCGGGTCCTCGCGCTGCCGGAGGCCGGTCCCCTCACCGAGCGCTTCGGCCACACGGCGGTGACCGAGTCGGTGCGCGCCGTCCTCGCGGAGGCCCGGCGCCAGCTGACGGGCGGAGCAGACCACCCGAGGCACGACGTCGATGCCGCCTCAGTCCTCGCCCGGGCGCGGGAGAGCCTCGAGGCGGGGGCCCAACCGTCGCTGCGGCGGGTGTTCAACCTGACGGGCACCGTGCTCCACACCAATCTCGGGCGGGCCCTCCTCCCGGCCGAGGCGGTCGAGGCAGTCGCTGCCGTGCTCGCCCGCCCCTCGAACCTGGAGTACGACCTGGAGCGGGGACGCCGGGGTGACCGGGACGACCACGTGGAGGGCCTGCTGCGCGAGATCACGGGGGCCGAGGCCGCCACCGTGGTCAACAACAACGCCGCGGCGGTGTTCCTCTGCCTGAACACCCTGGGCCTGCGCCGGGAGGTGTTGGTATCGCGAGGCGAGCTGGTGGAGATCGGCGGCTCGTTCCGGGTGCCCGACATCATGGCCCGGGCTGGCTGCCGGCTGCGGGAGGTGGGAACGACGAATCGGACCCACCGCCGGGATTTCGAGGAGGCGCTCGGGCCCCGCACCGCGCTCGTCATGAAGGTCCACACGAGCAACTACGAGGTGCAGGGCTTCACCGCCTCCGTCCCTGAGCCAGAGCTGGCCGCCCTGGCCCACGAGCACGGAATCCCGTTCGTCGTGGACCTGGGGAGCGGCAGCCTCCTGCACCTCGAGGACTGGGGCCTGCCGGCCGAGCCGACCCCTCGGGACACCCTCGCCCACGGGGCGGACCTCGTCACCTTCAGCGGGGACAAGCTGCTCGGTGGACTGCAGGCCGGTCTCGTCGTGGGGCGCAGGGACCTGGTGGCCCGGGTGAAGAGGAACCCGCTCAAGCGGGTCCTGCGGGTCGGGAAGGAGACGCTGGCCGCCCTCGAGGCCATCCTGCGCCTCTACCGGGACCCGGACCGGCTCACCGAGCGCCTGCCCACGCTGCGCCTGCTGACGCGCCCCGAGGCCGACATCCGCGGCGCGGCCGAGCGCCTTCGCCCCGCACTCGCCCGGGCGCTCGAGGGCATCGCGGTGGTGGAGGTCGCGCCCTGCTCGAGCCAGGTGGGCAGCGGGTCGCTTCCGGTCGACCGCCTGCCGAGCGCCTGCCTCGCCCTGACACCGGCGCGCCGGCGCCAGGGCGAAGGCACGGCGTTGAAGCGCCTGGAGAAGGCCCTGCGAGCGCTGCCCGTTCCGGTCGTGGGGCGCGTCGGCGACGGCGCCCTGCGCCTCGACCTCCGTTGCCTCGAGCCGGCCGACGAGCCGGCGTTCATCGGCCAGCTCGGGCAGCTCGCCCAGGCCCTCGCGGGGTGAGCGCCCCATGCTGATCGGCACCGCCGGACACATCGACCACGGCAAGACGGCCCTGGTCAAAGCCCTGACGGGCGTCGACGCCGACCGCCTGCCCGAAGAGAAGGCCCGCGGCATCACCCTCGACCTCGGCTATGCCTACGTGCCCCTGCCCGACGGCACGGTTCTCGGCTTCGTCGACGTCCCGGGCCACGAGCGGCTGGTGCACAACATGCTCGCGGGCGCGACGGGCATCGACTTCGTGCTCCTCGTGGTGGCGGCGGACGACGGCCCCATGCCCCAGACCCGCGAGCACCTGGAGATCCTCGACCTCCTGGGGCTCGCCCGGGGCGCCGTGGCCCTGAACAAGACGGACCTGGTGGACACGAGTCGGCTGGCAGCGGCCACGGCCGAGGTGGAGGCGCTGCTCGCCGGTACCGGACTCGCCGGCAGCCCCATCTTTCCCGTGTCCGCCCGCACCGGCGAGGGGATCGAGGTCCTGCGCCGCCACCTCGAGGCGGCCGTGGCCTCCACTCCCGCGCGGGAGACCCGCGGGCGGTTCCGTCTCGCCATCGACCGCTCGTTCACGCTGGCCGGCGCGGGTACGGTCGTCACGGGCACGGTGTTCTCGGGTGTCGTGCGCGTGGGCGACCGGCTGACGCTCTCCCCCGCCGGGACCGCAGTCCGCGTGCGCAGCCTTCACGCCCAGAACCGCCCGGCCGACGAGGGCCGGGCCGGGCAGCGCTGTGCACTGAACCTCTCCGGCGTGGAGCGCGAGGAGGTCCACAGGGGCGAGTGGGTGCTTGACCCCGCCCTCCACGCCCCGAGCCCCCGGCTCGACGGGCGGATGCGGCTCCTGCCCACCGAAGCGCGGCCCATCAAGCACTGGGCCCCCGTGCACGTCCACCTGGCGGCCGAGGACGTGACCGGCCGGCTCGCGCTCCTCGACAGGGAAGAGCTCGAGCCGGGCGACGAGGCGCCCGTGCAGCTGGTTCTCGATCGTCCCGTCGGGGCCCTGCACGGTGACCGCTTCATCCTGCGCGACCAGTCGGCCACCCGGACGATCGGGGGCGGCAGGGTGCTCGACCCGTTCCCTCCAACCAGGGGCCGTCGCGCCCCGGAGCGTCTCGCCCTGCTGAGCGCCCTGGACGCCGACGACTCGGTGGCGGCGCTCTCCGGAATGCTCCAGGCGACGACCAGGGCCATCGATCTCGACCGTTTTGCCCTCGCATGGAACCTGCGGACGGAGGAGCTGGAAGGCCTCCTCGGCACGCTCGACGCCGTGCGTGTCGACTCGGGGGGCGTGCGCATGGCGCTTCCCCGCACACGCTGGGACCGGCTGAAGCAGGCCGTTTTGGATGCCCTCGGCGCCGAGCACGAGCGTGTCCCCGAGAACCTCGGACCCAACGCGGAGCAGCTTCGCCGCCTGGCCTCCCCGGCGCTGGACCGGGCGGTCTTCGCCCGACTGGTCGAGGAGCTCCGGCAGGCCGGCGCGCTCACGCGCTCGGGGCCCTGGCTGCACCTCCCGGGGCACCGGCTGCGCCTCTCGCCATCCGAACAGATGCTGTGGGACCGGGTACGCCCCTTGCTGCGCGTGGAGCCCTACCAGCCGCCCAGGGTGCGGGACCTCGCCCACCGGCTGGGGGTGGCCGAGGCAGTCGTACGGCTCACCCTGCGGCGCGTAGCGGCCATGGGCGACGCCTACCAGGTGGCCCACGATCACTTCTACCTGCCCGTCAGCCTCCAGGAACTCGCCGCCATCGCCCTGCGGCTCTCGCAAGAGGAATCCGGGCTGCACGCCGCCGTGTTTCGCGACCAGATCGGGACGGGCCGCAAGATCGCGATCCAGATCCTGGAGTTCCTCGACCGGTCGGGCTTCACACGGCGGGTGGGCGACCAACACCGAGTGGTCCAGCCCGAGCTCTTCTCCGGGCTGTCCTAGGGACGAGGGCCGGCTCCCTTAGCCCGCTTAGCCCGGCGAAAGCCCGGCGGCTTACCTCCAGAAAAAATGGCCCGGGCGAGCCCGGGCCAAGCCATTGGAGTAAGGAGTCGGAGGTCACTCGCCCACGGTATCCCGGCGCGATCTCCGCCGCAGACTATAGAGTCGCGGGACGTTGGACCGGGGCGGCCCATTGATCCATTTCGTGTAATTTATGATGGGTCCCGCGTCCGATTCCTGAGCACGGGGACCGCCGCGCCGGGGACCCCCGCCCACTCGCGCCCGGAGGTCGCCTCGGGGTATGCTCGCGTCCTCACAGCGCCACCTTCGCGAAGAAAAGAAGGAAGAGATCGCTCCCGGTGGGGCGGCCGGGCTTCAAACCCGGTAGGGGCCGCAGGCGGTCCCTGGTGGGTTCGACTCCCACTCTCTTCCGCCAACCCCCAAAGGCCCGCCCTCGGGCCAACCCGAAAAAGATCAGAAGCCGAAAAGGTTCGGCGAGATCTTGTGGAACCCCTTCTGCTGGATCCACAGGTCCAGGGTCATGGTCGCCACGTCCTCGAGCTCCGGCGTGCGGGAGCCTTGCCGGGCGTCGACCATCTTGATGTAGCCCCCGCAAGCCGAGCAGGCCTGAACCGTCACGACCGAGGGCACACCCTCGGACATGTAGTAGTGCAGCTCGTGGTCGTTCGTGGTACCGCAGGACAGACAGCTCGCCCGGCCGTAATACCAGTCCGAGTGGCACACACCGCAGCGGGCGAAGCGCCCGCCTTCGAGGTCGTCCTCGTCCGCCAGATAGGAGACGACCGGGGGAAAGCCGCAGACCGGGCAGACCGGCTTCAGCCACTGCTGACGGTCATACCCTGAGAACGAGGCCGGGATCACGAGCGCTCCGCCGAGAAAACCCATCAAGGCAAATCGCTCCACCGGCGGGGCCTGCTTGTCCCGGAGGAACGACTGCACGAGCCGCTCGAGCCCGTCGTCGTCCGTCTCCAGAAGACGCCGGGAGCCTGCCGCAAGCTCGGCGGCCGGCGCACCCGAGCAGAGATCCAGGAAGGCCCGCAGTGACCCCACGTGCTCCTTCCAGGGGATCTCCGCGACCGGCCTGGCGTCCGGCCTCCCCTCCTGCACCATACCGAGTTGACGCTCGAGCACCTGCCCATAGAAATCGAGGATCGACTCGACCTCTGGGTGTTGTTGCTTGAGCGACGGGAGCCGCCCGAGGGCGGCCCCCGTCTCGGCACGAAACCTCTCGATGCCGTTCAGCTCCATGCCGCTTACGCCTTCCTGACCATCTCACGGTACCACTTGGGATGGTGGGCCTTCGCCCAGTCCGCCGTCACCTTGCCCGTCGCCAACGCCGACAGGGTCCCTGGCATGCCCAGGGTGCCCATGTAGATGTGGACGATGAAGAAGGCGCCCGCGGCGATGAACATCACCTCGTGCACCACAGTGGCCAGCAGCACCAGGTCACGGACCCCGAAACCGGGCAGCCATGGACCCACCTGCGCGGCGAAGGCGTCCGGGAACCACATGGCCAACCCCGAGACGAGGAAGACGATCGTCCCCCAGAACACCGTGACCCAGAAGTACATCTTCTGGCCCGCGTTGTACTTCCGGGTCTCGGGAAGCTTCTCCTCGTGATTGGTCATGTAGTGGACGATCCCCACCATCCACTTGATGTCGTCCGTGTCGAAGAACATGTCCTTGATGTAGGCGAGGATCATCAGGAGCCCGAAGACGCTGAAGACGACTCCCGCCCAGGGGTGCAGCCAGCGAGCGAACTCGCCACCCCCCAGGACAGTGAGCAGCCAGTGCATTTTCGGGAAGGCGATCCCGATACCGGAGAGGAACGCATACAGGAAGCTCACCGCGGTACCGAGGTGGACCAGCCGGTCGAAGGCCGTCAGACGCGTGATCATCACGTTGGCCATGGTCATTCCTCCTTCCCGTGCGATTCAACGGTCTTCGGTCCGGCCGTGACCAGGTGCATGAACATCGCGGCGATCGAGCCGAGAATGGCCGCGCCACCGATCCACTTCAACGGCCCCTTCCAGAGGTGGACCAGGGACGAGATGGCCGGGTCTTTCGGCAGGTCGCCGTAGTGCTCGACCTTGTCCCCGTGCGGCAGGGCGTAGACGTAGCCCGCGCCGCCGACCCCCGCGGAGTCGTAGAGCGCCGCATTGGGGAAGCCCCGATCCTTGAGGCCCGCCACGACCTTGTGGCCCAGTTCCACCATGTCGGCGCGGGTGCCGAAGTGCAGCGCGTTGGTCGGACAGGCCTTCGCACATGCCGGCGTCATCCCGTTGCCGACCCGGTCCAGGCAGAAGTTGCACTTGAACGGATGGTCGTTGGCATCGTAGCGGGGGATGTCGAACGGGCATCCCGTCCGGCACATCCCGCAGCCGATGCACTTGGACTGGTCGAAGTCCACCACGCCGTTGGCGTACTGCACAATCGCGCCCGGCGACGGGCAGGCCGTGAGGCAGCCCGGGTCGTCGCAGTGCATGCACTGACGCTTGGTGATGAACCAGGTCCAGCCGCGATCCGTCTCCGCCTCCTGGTACTTCATCAGCATGAACAGGTTGGCGGCGAGGTCCGGTGCCGACTGGTAGCTGAATCCGTTCTCCCGCAACTCCTCCTCGGTTGCGATGGCCGGGTTGAGGTCGTGCCACTGGATGCACGCGACCTCGCAGGCCTTGCAGCCCGTGCAGGCGGAGATGTCCACGAGGATCCCCAGCTGCTCCTGCTCCTTGATGTCGAGCACCGGCTCCTTGGTGGCACTCATCCTGCGGATGGCGAGCCCCGTCGTACTGCCGCTGGTCAGGTAGCTCATGCCGCACCTCCCGTCGCCTTCTCGACGTTGACGAGGAACCCCTTGTACTCAGGAGTGAGCGCGTTGGGGTCCCAGACGAACGGCGTCAGAAGGTTCACCAGGCCACCCTTCGCCAGCCCCTGGAAGCCCCAGTGGATGGGAATGCCGACCTGATAGACCGCCTTCCCGTCACAGGTCAGCGGCTTGATGCGTCGGGTCACCATGGCCAACGCCTCGAGCGAGCCCCGGGCGGAACTGACCCGCACGCGGTCGCCGTTGGCGATTCCCTTCTCCTTCGCAAGCTCCACCGGCATCTCGATGAACATGTGCGGGAACGCCCGAGCGGGCCCCTTCATGAACTTCGTGTAGAAGTGGTAGTGCTCGGTGACCCGGTAGGTCAGGGCGACGTACGGGAACTTGTCCGGCGTTCCGAGGACGTCGTGCTCCGACTTGTAGACCTTCACCACCGGATTGGTCGGGTTCGCCGGATGCAGCGCATTGGCGATGGGCGACTCGTACGGCTCGTAGTACTCCGGGAACGGGCCCTCGACGAGCGCGGGTGCGAACAGCCGTCCGACGCCCTCCGCGTTCATGATGAACGGCCCCGTCGCGGGGGGCAGCGTCGGGCCGATGTCGGGCACGTCGTGGCCGACCCAGCTCTTCGTCCCCTCGTTCCACCACAGGTACTTATTCTTGTCGCTCCAGGGCTTGCCGGAAGCGTCCGCCGAGGCACGGTTGTAGAGGATCCGGCGGTTGGCGGGCCAACTGAAGGCGTAGTTGGGGAACACACCGAGCCCCGAGGGGTCCTCGGTTCCCACCGCCGCGGAGCGGTTGCCAGAGGGCGGATAGACGCCACCGTAGATCCACATGCCGCAGGAGGTGGTGCCGTCGTCCTTCAGCTGCCCGAAGGTCGACAACCGATCACCCTTCTTCACCACGACGTTGCCCTTGTCGTCGACCAGGTTCTCCAGGGCGAATCCGTTCATCTCCTGGAGGATCTCGTCGGCGCTCGGGCTCTCCGGGTTCTTGTAATTCCAGGTGAGGTTCACGATCGGGTCGGGGAAGGGACCCCCTTCCTTCTGGTACAGGGCCTTCAGGCGCCGGTAGAGCTGCGAGAAGATCCATTTCTCGTCGCGGCAGTCACCCTGGGCATCCGGCCCCTTGTAGCGCCACTTGATGGTCCGGCCGCTGTTGACGAAGGTGCCGTCCTTCTCGGCGAAACCGAGGCCGGGCAGCAGGAAGCACTCCGTCTGGATCTTGGCCGGGTCGAGGTCCTTCGAGGTCTTCCAGAAGTACGCCGTGTCGATCGGGAAGAGATCGACGTTGACCATCCACTTCAGCTTCGACATGCCAATCGCGGACTTGTTCGCGTTCGGGCTGCTGGTCAGGATGTTCGCGCCCAGCACGAACAACCCGTCCATCTTGCCGTTGTACATGTCGTCCAGGATGGAGTTGTACGCCTTCGGCGTCTCGTACTTCGGCAGGTAGTCGTAGGCGAATTCGTTCTCCTTCGTCGCCGCCGAGCCCCACCAGGCCTTCATCAGGCTCACGAAGAACTTCGGGGTGTTCCCCCAGTAGTTCATCGAGTTCTCACGGTTCGCCTTGGGGGTGAACGCGTCCAGGTACTGCTGCAGCGTCTTGTGCTCCGCTTTCGGCGCCTTCAGGTAGCCGGGCAGCGCCGCGGTGAGCGCGCCGAGGTCGGTCGTCCCCTGCACGTTGCCGTGGCCGCGAAGCGCACCGATCTGCCCGCCGGGCACACCGATGTTGCCGAGCAGAAGCTGCAGCACCGCCATGGAGCCGATGAGCTGGGTGCCGAAGGAGTGCTCCGTCCAGCCCAGCGCGTAGAGGTGGGTCATCGCCTTGTCGGGCGCACCCGTCTCGCCAATCATCTTGGCGACCTCGAGGAACTCCTCCTTCTTGACGCCGCAGACCCTCTCCACCAGCTCCGGCGTGTAGCGCTCGTAGTGCTTCTTCGTCAACTGGAAGGCGCACCGCGGGTCGCTCAGCGTCGGGTCCTGCTTCGCCATCTTGTTCTCTTCGACCTCGTAGCCCCAGAGCGACTGGTCGTACTTGCGCGCCTTGGGGTCATAGCCCGAGAACAGTCCGGTGGCAGCGTCGAAGGAATACGTGTCCTTGACGATGAAGGGTGCGTTGGTGAAGGCCTTCACGTAGGCCTCGTGGTACATCTTGTTCTGGAGGACGTGGTTGATGACGGCCCCCATGAACACGAGGTCGGACCCGCAGCGGATGGCGACGTGCTTGTCCGCCACCGCAGCGGTGCGGTTCAACCTCGGATCGACCACGACGATCTTCGCGCCCTTCTTCTGCCGCGCCTTGATCGCCCACTTGAACCCGCAGGGGTGAGCCTCCGCGGGGTTGCCGCCCATGACCAGGATCAGGTCGGCGTTCTGGATGTCCATCCAGCCATTCGTCATCGCACCACGACCAAACCGCGGGGCCAGACTGGCCACCGTGGGGGAGTGTCAGATGCGCGCCGGTGTTTCGAGTGGTACCAGCCCCAGGGCGCGGTTGAGCTTGACGCCCAGGTACCCCTCCTCGTTGCCGGTCTGGCTCCCGATCACGGTCGCCATGTTCACGACGCGGTTGACCGTCTGACCCTTGTCATCGGTCGCCTGGAAGCCCCGGTCGCGGGTCTCCTTGATCAGCTTCGCGATGCGGTCGAGCGCGAAATCCCAGGTCGTCTCCTCGTACTCCGAGGAACCGGCCTTGCGGTGCATCGGCTTCGTGACCCGCATGGGGTTGTTGATCTGGTCGATAAGCGAGGCGCCCTTCGGGCAGAGCGTCCCACGGTTGACGGGGTCGTCCGGGTTCCCCTCCACGTGGATGGCCCGCGCCTTGGCGTTCATCGACCCATCGGTCTGGGAGTAGACCAGAACGCCGCAGCTCACCGAGCAGTACACGCAGACGTTCTTCGAAACCTTCGCGGCGCTGACCTTCAGTGCCGGCACCGCTGCCTCGGCCGATCGGGTGTCGAAGCCAAGGGCTCCGGCCCCGACCGCCGTACCGGCGGTCAACTTCAGAAAACCTCGCCGTGTCAAATCCATCGAGTGCTCCCCCTGTCGGGTTGCCCTGCTTCCTGGCCGACCCAAGCGTCGGCCGTTGACTCCCCGGTCCCGGCCCGTCCCCACAGCGAGGTCCGGTCCGATTCCCGGGGGGACACCAGAGTTTACGTGGATCTATTTCTGATGAAATGCGTTGGGTCAATTCCACCCACCGCCTCATGCGCATCATGCATATCCCGTGAGGGATATCCCGGCTAAACATTGGGGGCACTCCGGGGGACCTCAAAAAAGCGGCCGGCCACGGAAACCGCGGCCGGCCGTTTCTCTCAGAGCGGTCGCATCCCCCCGGGGAGCGGACGGCCGAGACCCGGCCGCACCACCCTGCCCGGCGGGGCAGAATCTAGCGGAACGGGGTCATGATGCTCTCGGGACGAGTGAACTTGTTGATGTCGAAGGCCATCTGATTCATCGTCCCGGTCATCACGCCGATCGACCCGTTCATCGTCGCCATCGAGCCGTTCATCTGGTTCATGGCCTTCGTCATGTTCCCGATGTTGCCGGTCATGGCGCCGATGTTCTCGTTCAGGGCGTGCATGTCCTTGCTCATGCTGCCGATGTTGGAGGCGATGTAGTCCATGCCCCCGCGCATCGCGTTCAGGTCACCCCCCATCGCCGCCTGCCCATCCACCATGCTCTTGGCCATGACCTTCATCTGAGCGGTCATGATCCCCATGTCATTGGCCATGCTGGTGACGTCCTTGCCCATCTGGACCACGGCCGTCGTCATCATGGTCATGTCCCGACCCATGTTGAACATGAACAGGCCCATCCCCAGAAAGGCACCGGCAGCCACGATCATCAACACACCGACGATGCCGACCTTCGCCGCTTTGCCTACGGTCCGGCCCCCACCCGGCTCCGCATCCGCAGCGGGCGCGGAATTGCGGTGGGCGCGGTGAGACACTTCGCCTTCCTTCGTCTCGGACACGGCATTCACTCCAGGTTCTCGGGCCGCCGGAAGCGGCGCCAGTCGCGGAAGCCCTCGCGCTCGCTCAGACCAACCTGACTCGCGCCAGAGCAGGCGGAACAACGGTCGGGATGCGCGGCCTCCGGGCCGCAGAGAAACTCAAACGGCCTGCCTGCCCCCCTCCACGGGGGCAGGCAGGCTTACCGATTGACTGCCTGGCGGATCGCCCCGTAGCGCCCTCCCGGCGCCACTGACTACAGGCTCCCCGCCCAACGACCTCAGGTGAACATGTCGCTGACGATGTTGTTGTACCAGCTCACGCCGTACACCGCCTCACGCTTGCGCGTATCCAGAGGTGCGCCCACCGTAGAAATCCCGCCCGAGCCTTTCACGTCGGCCAGCACACCCTCGGGATTGACCTCGTAGACACCGGCCACGGAGATCCCGTAGTCGTGCGACAGCAGGCTGTAGCAGGTGTTGGTGAGGAAGGGCTTCTCGACCTTCATGCCGAGGATGGCAGCGGCGACGTTCGCCGCCGCGACCTTGGCCTGCGTGTTCGCCGCGTAGCCGGACTTCGGCATCGCACCGGCGATGCAGGAGTCGCCCACCACGAACACACCTTTGGCCTTCTTGGACTCGAAGGTCGCCTGGTTGACCGGGCACCAGCCGGAGTCGTCGGTCAGGCCGACCTTCGCAGCGATCGCGCCGCAGCGATGGGGCGGGATGACGTTCAGGACGTTCGCCTTGTAGTCCTCGAACTCCGTCTTCGCGGTCAGGGACTTCGCATCGACCTCCATGACCTTGCCACCCGCGGAGGCGCCGACCCACTGGATCATGTCACCGTAGTTGTGCTTCCAACCCTCGACGAACAGCGCCTGCTTGGAGAAGGCCTCCTTGGCGTCCAGGATCATTACCTTGGCCTTCTTCTTGCCGGCATGCGTGAGGTTCATCGCAATCTGGGCGGCACGCTCGTACGGCCCCGGCGGGCAACGGAACGGATTCGCCGGCGCCACGATGACGACCAGTCCACCGTCGGGCACGGCGTCGATCTGCTTCTTCAGCAGCAGCGTCTGGGGACCCGCCTCCCACGCGTGGGGGGCAAGCTCGGCGGCTTCCTGACCATAGCCCGGAATGGCACCCCACTTGATCTCGATGCCCGGCGCGACAATCAGGTAGTCGGCCTTCAGGCTCTTGCCACCCTTCGTCTTCACGGTCTTCGAGACGATGTCGATGTCCAGGACCTCGTCCTGAAGCACCTTGATGCCCCGCTTCTCGAGGCCCGCGTAGGTGAAGGTCAGCGACTTGATGTCGCGCTCTCCGCCCAGCACCTCGTTGCTGAACGGGTGGGAGATGTACTCCTTCTTCCGCTCGATCAGCGTGACCTCGGCATCGGGCACGTACATCTTCGTGTACTTGGCGGCGATGGCGCCGGCATAACCGCCACCAATCACCACCACGGTGGCCTTGGGGGCCCCGAAACCGATCATCGGGAAGCCGACTGTGCCCACTGCGGTCGCAGCACCGGCCAGCTTGACGAAATCGCGACGATTCATAGTGCTCATGACGTTCTCCCTCCTCACTTCGCGCTGGCGTAGAACGCGGCGAGCGCCTTCACGTCGTCGTCGCTGACCGGGGTCAACATGTTGCGCATGATCATCGCGGCGCCCGGGATGGCCTTCTTGGCATCCTTGTAGTCCAGCATCTGGAAATACAGGTAGTCGGCGTACTGGCCGGCCATGCGGGGGGCGCTCGGCATCGGGGAGATGCCGGTCGGCCCGTGGCAGCCCGCGCAGCCGTTGGCGCTGTGAATGGTCTTGCCCTTCTCAGCCGCCTTCGCGTCGACCGGGATCTTGCCCGAGACCCACGGCTGGGCCGCGAGGAACTTGGACATATCCAGGATCTCGCCCGGGGTGTAGCCCCTGCCGAGACGCTCCATCACCGTCCCGAAGCGGGTCCCGTCCTTGTACGCGGCCATCGTGGAGGCCAGGTACGCCTCCGACAGCCCGCCGATGATCGGGGCGGGGCCGACGCTCGCGCCCAGGGTCCCGTGGCAACCCGCGCAGGTGTTTCCGACGACCGCCGCCGCGGTGGGTCCGTTGGCACCTGCGGAGGCGCTTGCGGCCAACATGCCGGCAGCCAGCACCGCACCTAGTTTCTTGTTGTACATCTCGAGCCTCCCGTGGCTTGGCACAAATGATGAGGGGGAATCACCCCTACGCGTACGCCCCAAGGGGGTACCAGCTGAATTGTCGCCCCCGCGCCCCCTCGGGGGCGCGGGTCGACTGATTGAAATCAGTGATACCCCCTTGTCTGACCTTCCCAGCCCCACCGTCACTTCGCGGCGGCGACCTTACCCTTGGTGACGGAGAACTCCTTCGTCACGCTCTCCATCTCGAAGGAGGGGATCTTCACCGCCCCCTTGCCCAGGATGATGTCCGCCACGCCCTGCGGGTACGAGCGGTAGTGCAGCTTCGCCACGACCTTGAGGTTGCCAGCGTCGGCGGGCACGTTGAACGGGTACTTGGCGTACTTGTAGCCTCTCGGCGGAATGGTCGGGCTGTCGACGAACCGGGCAACCTCCCAGGGCAGCACGGTGTCTTTGCCGTCCTTGTCCACGGCGTGCGAATTGAACGCCACCGCGTCGGCGGGCAGCTCGTTCTCGGCGGTGAGGGTGCCCGAGCGCATCAGCTCCCGGCCCTTGTTGTCGGTGACGACCGCCTCGACCCAGATCTGCCGGACCTCGGTCAGGCTGGTGGGGAGGTGGTGCCCGGCACGGGCGTTGATGACCTTCACCTTGAGCAGGTGCAGGTTGTCCTTCAACTGCTCCACCTTGACCTCGAGCTCGGCGGCGTTCTGCAGGCGCTCGACGGCGATCGCCTTGTGCTCCTCACCGCCCTGGACCTTCATCAGGGGCGCGATGATTGCGTTGCCACCGACGAAGCCGTGCTCGTGGACCAGGGAGCGGTCGGTCGGGCCACCCATGCCGGCCGCGCCGCCCAACTCCTTCTCACCCACCTCCTTGGCGGGCTTCAGGGTGTCCGCCACCTTGATCGCCGTCTTCACCGGCGTCATGTGGCAGTCCTGGCACTGGATGCCGTTCTGGGCGTAGATGGAGTACTTCCACTCGTCGTAGGTCCGCTCGACCGGGAAGTGATTGGTCGGGTGGAAGATGTTGTGGCAGTTGCCGCAGAAGGCCGCCTTCGTGTGGAGCTCGGAGTGGGCCGTCTCGTGGAACGGCGACTTGGAGTCCTGCAGCGGGCCGCGCTTCACGGGCCCCGGCGACATCACGAAGGACGCGTTGCCGTGCTCCAGGGTGGCCGTCTTCAGCACGTTGGAGGCCGAGATGGTGTGGCAGAGGTCACAGGAGACGCCCTTGGCCGCCACCCCGGGCGCCGTGAACTCGCCGTGTACCGGCTTGTTCGGGTCGAACTTCACGGTTCCGCTCGCGATGCCCGGTCCCGTGTGGCAGGCGCCGCAGTGGTTGAACGTCGCACCCTTGGTCGCCTTGTCACCGAGGGCCCAGAGATTCTGGAACACGGGGTCCGTGAACGCGATGGAGTGCATCGAGCCCTGCCAGCCCGCCGCCTGGCGCGGGTGGCAACCCACGCACATCGACGGGTCCTGCCAGTCATCGACCTTCGCAGCCTTACCGCCTTCGACCGTGATGTACGAGGGCGGGAAGGGTTGTTCGGCAGTGGCACCCGCCTGGGGCGCTGCTGCATCCGCAAGGGCAAGTGCGGGGATACCTACGACGAAAGCCGCCACGGCAGCCAGGCCGCGTCCTCTCATGGCATTCTCCTCATGGCTTGGTTTTGTGCTCCGCCCGGGTGCTGGTGGTCAGTCCGGGGGGCCGGTATGGCATGTTTTGCGCTTGTATTTGCAGCAATCGACATGCCATAGCGTAACTCCTTGATCCGCTGTACAACACGTGACGCGGCACGTTGCGAGTTGCGCAACGCGCGGAGTTATCCTAAGGCAATGCCGAGCATCGGGGACGACCGGGGCCCCTTTTTCGTGTGTGTCCTGCGGACGCCTTGCCAGGGACGCGTCTCGCGGGTCCCGGGGGCCCTGCCGTTGCATGATGTTGCGGTGTTGCGCGGCGCGAAAGGAAACGGTCGGGTACTTCGAGGGGAGGCGGCGTGCTGGAAGACATCGAGCCTGTGCTGGACCTGCTCGCCGCCCAGACCGAGAGCGGCGTGCTGATTGCGGAGAAGGACGGGCGCCTTCTCTACCTGAACGACACCGCCCGCACGCTCCTGCGCGTGCCCGCCGAGACTCGCCTGCAGGCCCTGGGGGACCTCGCCGCCGTGCTTCCGTTGCCGGTCCTCGCCGCGTGCAAGGAGGCGTCCTCCAGCTTCCCGGAAACGCGCCTGCAGACCTTTCGGGAGGAGTTCCAGGGGCCGGACGGCACGCGCTACTACGAATTTCACCGGGGCCTCGTGCACCTGCCCGTGAGCGGCCGGGACGTGGTGGTGCTGATCGTCTGCGACCGCACCGAGCATCGCCAGTGGGAGGCCATCTTCCAGGGCAAGTCCGGGTTCGGTCTGGTCACGGCGGACCCCGAGATGCTGCAGATCGTCGCCCGGCTGCAACAGATCGCCCCGACCGACGCCTTCGTGCTCTTCCAGGGGGAGTCGGGAACCGGAAAGAGCGAGCTCGCGCGCTACCTGCACCAGATCAGCAGGCGCAAGGAGGGCCCCCTCGTCGAGTTGAACTGCGCAGCCATCCCGGACAGCCTGATCGAGTCCGAGCTCTTCGGCCACGTGAAGGGGGCCTTCACGGGGGCGATTCGCGACCGCCCCGGGCGCTTCCAGGTGGCCAACGGCGGCACGCTCTTCCTGGACGAGGTCGCCGAGATCCCCCTGCACCTGCAGCCCAAGTTGCTCGGCGCCCTGCAGGACGGGCGCTTCGAGCCCGTGGGCTCCGACCGCAGCGTCTCCGTCGACGTACGTGTCATCAGCGCCTCGAACCGAAACCTGCGGGCGGCGGTCGACACGGGGGCCTTCCGGCCCGACCTCTATTACCGTCTGGCCGTCATCCCGATCTACGTGCCTCCGTTGCGGGAGCGCCCCGGCGACATCCCCATGCTGGTGAGGCACTTCCACTCGAAGTTGACCGCGCGCGGCTACCCGTCGGGCGTAACCTTCGGCCGCGAGGCCATGAAGCTGCTGATGGACTATCCCTGGCCGGGCAACGTCCGCGAGCTCGCCAACGCGGTCGAGCACAGCGTCATCTGCGCGGAGAACGGCCTGGTCACCCTCGCGAGCCTGCCCCAGGACCTCTGCCGTTTCCAACGGGAACAGGTCCCGCAGGCGCCACGGACCGACTCCCTGCCCCCGGGCGGCGACCATCAGTGCCAGGAATTGCTCGAAGCGCTGGAGCGAACCGGCGGCAACCGCGCCGAGGCCGCGCAGATTTTGGGGATTGACCGCAGCACCCTGTGGCGGCGCATGCGCCGCCTGGGTCTGGAACGCTGACCCCCCCTCAGCGCGCCGGGACGTACGGCGCGTAGGGGCTGGTCGCGGGAGCGTAGCCGCCGGAGCTCGCGGGGGAAGTCTCCCGCGGGCGGTCGCTGCGGCCGTCCGTCCGCCCCCAGGGCCGGTAGTCCTCGGCTGGGTACGAGGGCCCGGGGGGGTACGCAGGCGGGCGGTAGCCCGAGTCCGGGGCGGTGCCACCGGCGAACGGCGGCCAGGAGCTCTCGGGCGCCGGGGAAAACTGTGAGGCTGGTGGCCATTCCGGCGCACGCTGGGCGGGCGCGGGCCGCTCGGGCGCGGGCGCCTCGTGGGGCGCGAACGCACGGTAGACGAGAAGGCCGGCGAGGAAACCCGCCACCGCCGCGATGACCACCTGGCGCTGCCGGCGCACCCGTCTGGCCGAAGGGGAGGGCTTCGCCGGAGCGGGCTTCGGCGGAGCAGGTCTCGCCGGAGCGGGAGCGACGCGCTGGGGTGCGGCGGGCGCGGGCGCCTCGGTCACCCTCCCTTCGGCCACCCGACGGCGCACCGGACTGGGCCGCGGGGGCTGAGGAGCCTCCTTCTTTCCTCCTGCCCGCTTGGGCAGAGCTGCCGGGGCGGGTTTCGGGGCGGGAGAGAGCAAGGGCGGACGTTTCGGCGTGCCCGGCCGCAATGCATCCGCCTGGGGCAGTTCCCCGGGCGGGTCCTCGTCCGGGGGAAAGGCCTCCGGCCCCGGCACGGGGGACAGCCGCGAGCCGCCGATCGCCAGGGCCGACTCCATTCGGATCCCCCGGCGTTTCCTTTTCGTTATGTTGGCCACGGGTCCGACCTTTCGCTCACCCAACCCACCACTCCTATAACTTATACACGTTCTCGCGCGATCGCGTTGAACACGATCGCGTCCCGGGCTACCGCTCGATGGTGTAGAAAAGATCGGCGCCCTGGGCGTCGCCCGTCTCGGTCTGCAATTGCAGGCGGCGGGTCAGATCGTAGCGCAGCCGCAGCCGGTTGACCGAGGAGCGCAGACTGCTCAGGTACTCCACGAAGAGCCGGGGGCTCAGGTACTGACCCACCGCGAGCGAAGGGCCGGCGGCGCCGCCGTCCTCGACGCTCAGACGGTCGATGCCCAGCTGCCGGCCGAGCTCGCCCGCGAGAAGACGCCCCCCCGCCATCGCCGCCGCACCTTTCACCGCCTGACGGTCCTGGTCCGAGGCGGACGAGTCGAGCGGGCGCCCGAGCACCAGGTACCCTATCACGTCCGACTGGGGTCGCGGCGGGGTGGAGAAGAACTCGAGGTGTGGCTCCTGTGCGAGGCCGGTCACCCTGACCCCGGCAGTCACCTCTGGCCCTTTCGAGACGGCCTGGATGTCGAGGCCGGGGTTGTCCAGGGGGCTGCTCGCGTAGACCAGCCAGCCCCGCTCGATGGTCAGGTCCCGCCCGAGCCCCGTATACACCCCGTCCACGACCCCCACGCGGCCCGTCCCCCGGGGGTCCTTTCCGGGTTTCTGGGCAACGCCGAGGTGACCCGAGAGGCGGCCGCGCAGGCCGAAGGCGTCGACCAGCACCTGGTCCCCGAAGCGCACGTCCACGCGCACGGTCAGGGGAAGTCCCTGACCCTGCTGGCGCCGCTCCTCCCCTTTCATCACCAGGTCGGGAGACGGAGAGACCGTGCCCTCCGGAAGCGACCGGGGTTTGATCCGTGCCGAGGGGACGAGCACCCGCCCCTCGACCGCGGCCTCGCCTGCACTCAGGCGCAGGAGCAGGTCCGGCGACACCGATGCCCGGTACTCCGGCACCCGCACAACCGAAAAGTCGCGGCCGGTCACCCGCACCTCGGTGGGGAAGCCGCGCGCGGGGTCGATTCGGGTCGACCCCGAGACCTCGAGCTCACCGTCCCCCGAGCGGGCGCCCCCGTCGTAG
Organism: Gammaproteobacteria bacterium; assembly: GCA_017999615.1. Classification (NCBI taxonomy): domain Bacteria; kingdom Pseudomonadati; phylum Pseudomonadota; class Gammaproteobacteria; species Gammaproteobacteria bacterium. The sequence goes on from JAGNLM010000004.1 coordinate 72,096, forward strand.
ACGAGCCGGTCGGCGCCCTGGCTGCGCACCCCCAGGCGAAGATCACGGACGTCGAGACCGGCCATGGGGACCTCCAACCGGCCGCCCTCGAGCCCCCCCTGGACGCTCAGCCGGGGCGACCCGACCGTTCCCGCAACACTCGCGTCCAGCGCCAACCGTCCCTCGACCGCCCCGAGGTCCGGGGCGAAGGCACGCACCCAGGCCAGGTCCGGCACCCGTGCCTGCAGCCGGCCCGTCAGGGCCTGGCGGGACAGGTCCGAGACTGCCGGCGACCAGCGCGGGAGCTGGATGCGCCCGTCGGCGCTCGCCAGGTCACCCAGGAACAACTTGGCCTCCGCGAGCACCCCCGAGCGGTCCACACGCGCCAGGACGGTGCTCCGGGAGAGATCGAGGGACGACAGCGCCTCGCTCCCGGGGAGGGTCACGGACGCCCCCGGCAGGGCGACTCGGGCCTCCGCCTTGAGCTCGCCCGACGCCGCCCCCGAGGCGCTCGCCTCGGCATCGACGGCCCCGGAGAGCCGAACGTCGGGGGGCAGGAAAGGCCCCGCGAGGGCAAGGGGGACCGAAGCCAGAGACAGTCCACCCTTCCACGAACCGTTGGCCACCCGTTCGCCCGAGGCACAGACCCGCGCGGCACCGCTTGCGAAACACAGGGGCTTCGCCCGCACCTCCGGCCCGACGAAGAGCTCCGCTGGGCCCTGCAGGCGCCACTCCCCCCAGGGCCCTGCGTCGAGCCGGGCCCGCTCGAGCCTTCCCACCCACGCGTTCTCGCCCTGCAGCCGCCCGGCGAGGGCCACGGAAGCGGCCACGCCGAGCTCCCCACCGGTCAGGTCCAGCGTCAGCCGGTGCTCGCGCCCCGACCCCCGCCCCTCGACCTTCAGGTCCCCGGCGGCTTTGCCCCCAGCCTTGAGCCCCGCCGCCTGGAGGTCCACCTGGAAGAGCCCCTCCGGGGCCAGGGTCACTTCGAGGTCGGCCGCGAGGCGTTCGAGGCCGTGGTCCTGGAACGAGACGCTCTTCCCGTTCAGCCGCCCACGCACCTGGGGGCTGGTGAGGGTCCCGGAGACCTGCCCCTCCCCGGACAACGAGCCCCTGGCCTCGGGAAGCAACTGCCCGAGATCCGGCGCCCGGAACGACCATGCGAGGTCCAGCGCCTCGCCGACCCTGCCCCGGGCCTCGACGTTCGCCTCGCCCGAGGTCAGGGTCAGCGTGCGGACCTCCACGCTCCCGCCCCTCGCATCCACCCTGGCCTGCAGCAGGGCGTGGTCGAGAGGCGGCACCCCAGGCTGCTCCAGGCGCGCGTCGCGCACCTCGATCCGCTCCAGGATCACCTCGAGCGGAAGCCTCAGCCCCGCCAGGTCCAGGGGCTCCGACCGCTCCGGCGGCGGTTCGGCGGCAGGGGCACCGGGGACGACCCGGACACCCTCGAGCTCCAGCGCGACGACCCGCAGACGGGCGGCCAGGAGCTCGATCGGCCGCCAATCCAGGGCGACGCGGCCCAAGTCCAGGGAAATCAACGGGTCGCGATAGACGAGCCCACGGATCTCCAGGGGCCCCAGGAGCCGCCCGCTCACCGAATCGACGGTCAACTCGCCGGGGGCCAGGCGGGTGCCCACCTGAAGGGCGATCCGCAGCCCCGCCTCGGTCCCCAGGATGATCCCCAGGGCGAGCACGACCAGGAGCACGAGCGCGAGCGTCCCGTGCCAGACCCAGCCGAGGGTCCTCGCGAGCCAGCGGAGGATGCCCCAGAGCCCGGCAAGGGTTCTCACAGGTCCGGTCCGACCGAGATGTAGAACTGGACGCCACCCTCCCCCCCGGCGATCGGCCTGGCCACGTCGAACCGGACCATTCCCACCGGGGACAGCCAGCGCACACCGACTCCCACGCCCTGCTCCAGCTCCACGTCCCGGAAGGAGTCGAAGGCGTTGCCGGTGTCGTAGAAACCCGCGACGGCCCACTTCTCGGCGACCACCCGCTCGAGCTCGACGCTGGCGGTGAGCAGACCCTTGCCGCCCCTGCGGTCCCCGTCCCCGTCCCGGGGCGAGAGCTTCTCGAACTTGTAGCCCCGCACGCTGTTGTCACCGCCCGCGTAGAAGCGCCGCGAGGGCGGGATGTCCTCGACGCTCCCGGCGAGGGTCCCTCCGACCTCCGCCCGGGCGATCACCCGCACGCGGTCCGAGGGCGAGCGCACGGCCTTGGCCCGGACCTTCCCCTGCAGGAAGCTGCCGCTGGAGAGGACGTACTCGGAGGCCCCCTGGACGGTCAGGTCCACGCGCGTGCCGCGACGCGTGTAGAGCGGGTCGTCGGCCACCTTCCACACCCAGGTCGCGCTGGGCACGAGGCTGTAGAAATTCTCCTCGCCCCCTCCCTCGGGCACCTCGAAGTCGTACGAGACACCGAGGATGCGCTGCCAGTGCCCCCAGAAGAGGTGATGGCTGACGCCGACCCCCACGTCGAGACCCTCGCGGCTCACCGTGTCGTAGCGTTCGACGACCGAGTCGAACGAGAGGAACTCGCGCCTCGGCTCCGCGAGGGGGATTTTGTAGCTCGCCTCCGCCCGCTGCAGCACCGGGGACAGGGAGAGGAGCGTGTGGGCACTGTGGCCCCGCTCGCCGATGTAGCGCCGGGTCCAGTCCGCGCTGACGCGGGGCCCCGTGTCGGTCCCGTACCCGACCCCGAAACGGTACCGGTTGGGCTTGTTGCGCTCGAGCGTGACGTCGATCGGGACGCGCTGCCCTTCCACCCGCTCGAGCTGCGGAGCCACCTCGACCTCGCGGAAGTACTCGGTGTCGAGCAGCGCCCGCTGCAGGCCGATCAGGCTGCCGAAGGCATACGGGTCGCCCGGCCGGAAGTCGACGAAGCGGTGCAGGAACTCCGGGTCGAAGCCCTCCTGCTCGAGGTGCACGTCCCCGAAGTAATAGCGCGGGCCGGTCTCGAGGTGCAGGGTGACGTCGGCGCGGTAGGGATCCAGGCCGACCAGGATCTCGCTGCGCGTGTAGTGGGCATCCAGATAGCCCCGGTCCTGGGCGACCCGCCGCAGGCCGCTCTTGGCGGCGTCGTAGGCGGACTGGGAGTAAGGCTGGCCGGCGGCGAGACCCACGGTCGGGAAGCTCACCTCGGAGGCGCCCTCCCCCGAGACCTGGAGGTCGACCGAGCCGACCGGAATGACCTCCCCCGGATCCACGCGATAGCGGGCGACCCAGGCCCCGTCCGCTTCGCTCAACTCACCCTGGACGTCGACACGAAACAGGCCGAAGGGCGTGAGCGCCCGACGGATCTCCTCGGGTGCGCGCTCGTGGAGACGGCGCAACCGCCCTTCCTGCAGGCTCGGGTTCTCGCGCTCCCGGTCGATCGACAGGAACGCGAGCACGTTGCGCCGCTGCTCGGCCGGCAAGCCCTCGACCTCGACCTCCAGCTCGCCCCCCCGGACCGGGCACGCGAGGAGCAGGACCAGGCAGGCGAGCGTTCGACACAGCGGTTGCGACGGCACTGCGGTGTCTCCCGCCCCTCGTTTCGTGACGGCCTACAGGATGCCGGATGGGAGGCCTCCAGGCGAGTCCGACTGCGTCCCGAAGGGCGCACGGGCGGGCTTGCGGACCGGTCCCTCTCCGGCCAGACTGCGCCGGCCCGCGCGCCGGCGCGGCCCGCACACGGAGGCAGACACGGTGACTCTACTTTTCTTCGCGTTGGGTCTGGGCGCCCTCGTCCTGGGTGCTGAGCTGCTCGTGCGCGGCGCGTCCCGGCTCGCGCTCTCCATCGGCATCTCACCGCTCGTGGTAGGGCTCACGGTGGTGGCCTTCGGCACCAGCGCGCCCGAGCTCGCGGTCTCCGTGCAGTCGGCCTGGTCCGGGCAGGTGGACATCGCCATCGGCAACGTGGTGGGCAGCAACATCTTCAACATCCTGGCGATCCTCGGGCTTTCGGCGCTCATCGTGCCCCTGGTGGTCCACCAGCAGGTGGTGCGCCAGGAGGTCCCGATCCTGATCGCGGCGTCTCTGCTCCTGTGGGGGTTCGCCGCCGACGGTGCCATCGGCAGGACGGAAGGGGCGGTGTTCTCCTTCCTGCTGGTCTTCTACACGGTGTTCGTGATCCGCCAGAGCCGGCGCGAGACGGCGGCCGTGCGCGCCGAGTACGCGCAAGACATCGTGGGCGAGGAGCCCGGCGGGTGGGGCGCGCACTGGGCGATGCAGGTGCTCCTGATCGTGGCCGGCCTCGCCCTGCTGGTGCTCGGCGCCCGCTGGCTGGTGGATGCCTCGGTCGCGTTCGCGCGCCATCTCGGGGTGAGCGAGCTCGTCATCGGGCTCACCATCGTGGCCGCCGGCACCTCGCTGCCCGAGGTGGCGACCTCGGTCCTGGCCGCCGTGCGCGGGGAACGGGACATCGCCGTCGGCAACGCCGTCGGCAGCAACCTCTTCAACATCCTGGCCGTGCTCGGGGTCTCGTCGCTCACCGCCCCCAGGAGCCTCACCGTCGCCCCGTCCCTGCTGGCCTTCGACCTGCCGGTGATGACCGCGGTCGCGGTCGCCTGTCTTCCGGTCTTCTTCATGGGATACCGGATTTCCCGCTGGGAGGGACTGTTCTTCCTCTCAGGGTACGTCGCCTACACCGTTTACCTCGTCCTCTCGGCCACCCGCCACTACGCCCTCAGTACGTACAGCCTGGTCATGGGCGCTTTCGTTCTGCCCCTGGTCGTGGTGACCCTGGCCGTGCTCACCTGGCGGCACTGGCGCGCGCGGGGCGAGTCCTCCGGGTCCTGAAAAGGGGCGTCAGGGAGCGGAGCGCCGCGCCGCCTTCGCGGCGGACTCCAGCAATCGCAGCACCGAGCCATCGCCCAGGCGCTGGGCCTGATCGAGGGGGGTCTCGGCGTTGGCGCCAACCGCACCGGTGTCGGCGCCGTAGCGCAGGAGCAGTTCGACCAACTCCGCCTGGCGGCGCGCGACCGCGCCGTGGAGCGGAGTGGTGCCGAGCCGGCTCGCCGCGCTCACCGCGGCGCCCCGCTCGGCAAGCACCCGCGCGGTAGCCACCTGGCCGTAGCGCACGGCCCAGTGCAGCGGGGTCGCGCCGATCCGGCTCGGCTGGTCGATCGCCGCTCCGAGCTCCAGCAACAGCTTCACCACCGCCACACGGCCCGCGCCCGCCGCGTGGTGCAGGGGGGTGAGCCCGGAGCGGTTGCCGGCGTTCACGTCGGCCCCCGCCTCGGCGAGCCGCACGACGAGCATCGTGTCCCCGAGCGCGGCGGCCTCGTGCAACGGCCGGTCGCCCAGGCGCTCCGGGTGGCTGCGGTCCTCGCGGGCCGTCGGCGCGTTCACCTCGGCACCGGACCGGAGCAGCAGCCCCACCATCGACAGGTCCGCCGCGCGCACCGCGAGGTGCAGCGGCGGGTCCCCCTCGGCGGAGGGCCGGTTGGGGTCCGCACCGCGCTCCAGCAAGCGTTGCGCGAGACCGAGATTGCGCCGGAGCACCGCCGCGACGAGCGCCGGGTCCTGCCCCGGCGACACGGCGTTGGGGTCGGCCCCTTCAGCCAGCAGGCGCGTCGCCTCGAGCTCGTCCCCCCGCTCCACCGCCGCGGACAACCCGCCCGCAGCAGGCGCCTCGACCGGCTCGGCCGGGGTGAAGAAGGGCAACCAGCCCTGCACCACGCGGCCCGCCTCGCGCAGCGGTTTCCCCAGCTCCGGCGCCTCGGCCCCGGCCAAGGGGACCGCGAGGGACAGGGCGATCAGGGCGAGGAGGCGGGGGCGGGTCATCGGCGGGGCGTCAGGCGTCGAGGTCGGGGATCAGGTCGCTCTCCATGCGGCTGATCATGTCCTTCAACTGGAGCTTGCGCTTCTTCAATCGCCGGAGCGTGACCTGGTCGACGGACGGCCCCTCGAGCAGCTTCTCGATGAGCTCGTGGACCTCACGGTGCTGCGCACGCAGGTCCAGAAGGCGCTGGCCGATGGCACCCACCTCGTTCCCGGACATCGCGAGCTCCCCGAGCCTCCTGTAACGCCCGAACGTGGGGTCCTGGCCCTCGGCCGCCGTGGCCCTGCCTTTGGACCCTCTTCGCACATTATCGTTGAACGCGGGCCGGCCGCCAGCCCCCCGCGTTCACTCGGACAGTGCGCTCGGGTACACTTCTTGGCCATGACCGACCAGGAAGATTTCGCGTCCCTTCTGGGACAGTTCGAGCGTGCGCAGGTGGGACCGGCGAAGGCCGTTCCCCAGGCGGGCGACCGCGTCCGGGGCCGGATCCTGTCCATCGGCGCCGAGCGCGCCTTCGTGGACCTGGGTGCCAAGTCCGAGGGCACGATCGACGTCGCGGACCTGACCGACCCCGAAGGCCACCTGACGGTGGGGGTCGGGGATCCGGTCGAGGCGGTCGTGCTGAGCCGCGACGACCAGAGCGGCACCCTCCTGCTGGGACGCGGCACGGGGCATCGCTTCCACGACAGCGCGGAGCTCCAGCAGGCTTTCCACAGTCAGCTGCCGGTGGAGGGGGTCGTCACCGGCATCACCCGCGGCGGCGTCGAGGTGCAGGTCGCCGGGCAGCGCGCCTTCTGCCCTGCCTCCCAGCTGGACAACCGCTTCGTGGAGGACCTCCAGTCCTTCGTCGGACAGCGGCTCACCTTCCGGATCACCCGGTATCAGGGCGGCAAGCACAGCAACGTGGTGGTGTCGCGCCGGGTCCTGCTCGAGGAGGAGCAGCGGGCGCGCGTGGAGGAGATGCGGGCGCGGCTCGAGGTCGGGGCCGTGCTGCGGGGCACGGTGACCTCCATCAAGGACTACGGGGCCTTCGTCGACCTGGGCGGCATCGAAGGGATGGTGCACGTGAGCGAGCTCGCCCACGGCCGGGTCGCCCACCCCCAGGACGTCCTCAGCGCGGGCCAGACCGTGGACGTGTCCGTGCTGCGCATCGAAAAGACCGGCAACCCCAAGCGCCCCGAACGCATCGCCCTCTCGATCCGTGCCCTCACCCCCGCGCCCGGCAGGGAGCCCGTCGACGCCGAGGCCCTGGCGCGGGCCACCGAGCGCAAGAGGCCGAGCGAAGGCATCGGCTCCTTCGGCGAGCTGCTGCGCGAGACCCTCAACCGCGCCCGGAAGTGACCGGCGCAGCCCCCGGGCGCCGCGGCCCTGCCCCGGGGTCAGTCGCGCGGGTACCCCACGGACTGCGCCAGGATGACCTGCTGCCTCGGCCCGAGCCCCAGCGCGGCCGCGACCGCCTGACGGTCGACCGACCCCCGCACGACCGTCGCCAGCCCCGCCGAGGCGCAGTAGAGGTACACGTTCTGCGCGATGAACCCCGCGTCGGTCGCGGCGTAGAACGACTGCTGCTCGGCCGCCGCCCCGGCCATGCGGTCCAGGTTCGCCACGTAGACGAGATTCACCGGGACCTGCGGCACGAAGTCCTGCGTCCCCGTGACCGCACGAATGTCCCGCGCCACCACCCGCTGCAGGGCGTGGGCCACCGGGTCGAAGCGGTAGGCGCCGTCCGCCAGCGCGACGTAGACGTCGATCTCCCGCCAGTCCCGCGCCGAGGGCGCGGTCCGCTTGCCCGACTCGGGCCGACTCACTCCGGCCGCCGCCCAGAGCAGGTCGGACAACACCTGGGGCGGAAGCACCCGGGTGCTGAACTCCCGGGTGGAGTGGCGTGTACGCAGCGCCTCCATGAGCGCCATGCCCCCGTCGGTGCGCGGAGAGGGGAGCACCACTCCGTCGGCCGGACCACCGGAAACCACGCCCGCAACGCTCATCAGCAGCACTCCCACTCGCAGTTTTCCACGCATGCTATCACCCTCCTCCAGACGTCTTCACCCGCCGGCCCCTTGTCCGATAAGATTAGACAATCCTTATTCACCAGCCTCGAGGTCTTCGCGATGCCCACCTACGATTACCGGTGCGACTCTAACGGACGTGTGGTCGAGGTCAACCATCGGATGAGCGAGGAGGTCGCCAACTGGGGCGACCTTTGCGCACGCACGGGGACGGACCCTGGCGACACACCGCTCGACGCCCCCGTGAAGCGCCTCGCGACCGGCGGTCACGTGCTCACCGGGGGGGGACGGAGCACCGCACCGGAGCCCTCCTGCCCGACCGGCTCGTGCTGTGCCGGTGGATTCTGCGGTCTGAACTGACCGACGGACCGCCGAGCGGGTCCATCCAAAGGCTGAGCTTGCCCGTCCGAAAGGCGGCCGGGAACCCACCCGGCCGTTCTCCTTCCCTTCTCGCAAGGACGCCGCCTCATGTGGTTCAAGAACCTTTCCCTGTACCGTTTCCTCCAGCCCTTTGCCTGGACCCCGGAGGAGCTCGACGCCCGCCTCGCCGCCCGCGCGTTCCGTCCGACCACGGAGCTCGAGGCGCAGTTCACCGGGTGGGTCTCCCCCCTCGGGGAGGACCGCCCGCCGGGCGTGCACGCCGCGGGGGGATACCTCGCGTTCTGCGCCCGCACGGAGGAGAAGGTCATGCCCGCCGCCGCGGTGCGGGACGCGGTGTCCGCCCGGGTGCGGGAGATCGAGCAGCGTGAGGGGCGACCCGTGCGCGGGCGCCGGCGCGCCGAGATCAAGGACGACGTCATCTTCGAGATGCTCCCCCGCGCCTTCACCCGCAGCCGCGTGAGCCACGCCTGGGTCGACCCCGGCGCGGGCTGGCTCGCGGTCGACGCCGCGAGCCCGCGCAAGGCGGAGGAGATGATCACCTTCCTGCGGGAGACGCTGGAGACCCTGCCGGTGATCCCCCTGGCGGTTGCGAGCGCGCCCCACGCCGTGATGACCGGCTGGCTGACCTCGGGGGAGATCCCTCTCGACTTCCACGTCGAGGACGAGTGCGACCTGCTGGACCCCGGGGAGGACCGGGGGACCGTCCGGGCCCGGCGTCAGGACCTGGGCTCGGAGGAGATCCGCACGCACCTGGACGCGGGTAAGGTGGTCACCCAGCTCGCGCTCACCTTCGAGGACCGGCTGAGTTTCGTCCTCGACCAGCGACTGACGGTCAAGCGCCTGAAATTCCTGGACATCGTGCAGGAGGCGGCGCGCGAGGTGGACGCCCAGAGCGCGGCCGAGCGCTTCGACGCCGACTTCGCGGTGATGAGCCTGGAACTCGCCCGCTTTCTGCCGCGCCTGGTCCATGCGTTCGGCGGCGAGGCCCCGCGCGAGGGCTGACGACCCACCCCGCGCAGGCGGGGTCGGCGCCTCGGCAGGACGGGCTCAGCGGGCCCCCCCCCGGCAGACGCGCGCGAGGTCGGGCGTGCGCGCGAGGGAATCCGCGACCTGGCGGCGCAGGTCGTAGGCCACCGGCTGGTTGATGAGGAGCGCGAAGGGCTCCCAGCGCCCGCCCCGCTGCACGTAGCCGGCGTAACAGCTGATCCCGCGCAGGGTGCCGCTCTTCGCCCGGATCCGCTCGTCCTGAGCGGGCAGCAGGTCCCGATAGGGTGCGAGGAGCCGCAGCACGTCGACCAACTGGCGCGCGCTGAGCCGGTTGCCACGGGAGAGTCCGGCCCCCTCCTCCACCCGGTAGCCACGCCAGCCGAACCGGCGGTCCGCCCACGCGGCGAAGGCTGCTTGCGCCGCCTCGAGGGTGAGGGGCCGCCCGTCGCCCCGGTCCCCGAGTGCCAGGAACAACCCGTTCGCGACGAAGTTGTTCGAGTACTCCAGCATCGAGGCAATCAGGGCGCCCAGGTCGCGGGCGCTGCGATACCGGTGAAGGTGCCGCGCGCCCCGCGGCAGGACCCCGTCCCGGTGGTCCTCGCCCACCACCACGCCCTCGGCGCGCAGCTTCGCCGCGAGGAGCTCCGCGAAGTAGCGCGCCGCCGCCTCCCCGTCCCGCAGGTTGACGCGGTGCTTCCCCGGCGGCAGTGAACGGCCGAGCTCCACCGCGAGCGCCGTCAGGGGCGTCTGCTCCTCGGCGCTCTGCACCCCGGCCCGGGTGCGCAGGACGTGCAGCGTGTTGAAGTTCACCGCGAGCGCCGAGAGGGGTGCGTCGTAGGGGTTGTCGCTCGCGGAGCGGCCCGGGATGTCGAGGCCAGCCGCGTAGCGCGTGCTGTCCGTGCCGATCCCGGCGACGCGGTCCAGACCCCGGGCCTTCACCTCGCGGGCCAGCCGCTCCAGATCCTCCGAGACCAGGAAGGGGTCGCCGGAGCCCCGCACCCAGAGGCGCCCATCGTCGCCCCGGTAGAGGTCCGTCTCGAACCGGTGCTCCAGGCCCCAGCGCTCGATCGCCGCTAGCGCCGTGAGGAGCTTCATCGTCGAGGCGGGCACCCGCGGCTGGTCCGCCTGCCGGGCGATGACGGCGACACCCGCCTCCTCCACGAGCAGGCTCGCCTCGCGCAGGCCGAGAACCTGCGCGAGGGCGCCCGGCTCCGCCGCCCCGGGCGAGGCCGCGGGCAGCGCGCAGCCGAGGAGGAACCCGAAGAGGATGCGGAGGCCTGCCCTCATGCCAGATTGGCGTGGTAGTCCTGCAGGCTCTTCACCCCCCCGCGCCCCTGGCGGGCCGCCGCGATCCCGCGCACCGCGGCGAGAGCGGCCGCCACGGTGGTGATGTAGGGGACCTTGTACTTGATGGCCGCCTTGCGGATGTAGGAGTCGTCGGAGACGCTCTGGCGCCCCGCGGGCGTGTTCACCACCAGCTGGATCTCGCCGTTCTTGATGGCGTCCCCGATGTTCGGGCGGCCCTGGTGCATCTTCAGGATGGCGCCCGCCTCGATCCCCCGCTCGGCGAGGAACCGGGCCGTGCCCTCCGTCGCCAGGATGGAGAACCCGTTCGCCGCGAACCCCCGGGCCACCTCGGCGAGCCCCGCCCGGTCGCGCTCCGCCACCGTGATGAGGACGGTACCCTCGAGCGGCAGCGGCGCGTTGGCCGCCTCCTGCGCCTTGAAGTAGGCGAGACCGTAGCTCTCGGCCATCCCGAGCACCTCGCCGGTGGAGCGCATCTCCGGACCGAGCAGGGGGTCGACCTCGGGAAACATGTTGAAGGGGAACACGGCCTCCTTGACGCCGAAATGGGGGATGGGCCTGCTCCGCACCCCGAGCTCGCCGAGCCTCGCCCCCAGCATCGCGCGGGTCGCGAGCTGCGCCATGGCGATGTTGCACACCTTGCTCACCAGCGGCACGGTGCGGCTCGCCCGCGGGTTGGCCTCGAGGATGTACACGGTGTCGTCCATGATCGCGTACTGGATGTTCATCAGGCCCACGACGCCCATCTCCACCGCGATCCGCCGCGTGTACTCCTCGATGGTCTCCACGTGCTTGCGCGGGATCGAGACGGGCGGGATCACGCAGGCCGAGTCGCCCGAGTGGACCCCCGCGAGCTCGATGTGCTCCATCACGGCCGGCACGAAGGCGTCCGTGCCATCCGCGATGGCGTCCGCCTCGGTCTCGATGGCGCTGCGCAGGAATTCGTCGATCAGGATGGGGCGCTCAGGCGAGACGTCCACCGCCTTCGCCATGTACTCCCGCAGCATGGACTCGTCGTGCACCACCTCCATGGCCCGCCCGCCGAGCACGTAGGACGGGCGCACGATGAGCGGATAGCCGATGGCGCTCGCGACCGTCAGCGCCTCGGAGAGATCGTGGGCCATGCCCGAGCGGGGCTGGGGGATGCCCAAGCGCTCCATCAGGGCCTTGAAGCGCTCCCGGTCCTCGGCCTCGTCGATGGTCTCGGGGCTCGTGCCGATGATCTTCACGCCCGCGGCCGCGAGCTGCGCCGCCAGGTTGAGCGGCGTCTGGCCACCGAACTGGACCACGACCCCCTCGGGCTTCTCCTTCTCGTAGATGGCGAGCACGTCCTCGACCGTGAGGGGCTCGAAGTAGAGCTTGTCGGAGGTGTCGTAGTCGGTGGACACCGTCTCCGGGTTGCAGTTGACCATGATCGACTCGTAGCCGAGCTCGCGCAGGGCGAACGCCGCGTGCACGCAGCAATAGTCGAACTCGATCCCCTGCCCGATGCGGTTCGGCCCGCCGCCGAGCACCATGATCTTGCGCGCCGAGCTGACCGGCACCCGGTCCTGCCCGTTGTAGGTCGAGTAGTAGTACGCCGCCCCGTCGACGCCGCTCACCGGCACGGCGTCCCAGGCCTCGACCACCCCGAGCGCGGTGCGCCGCGCGCGCACGCTCTCCTCGGAGACGTGCAGGATCTGGGCGAGATAGCGGTCCGCGAACCCGTCGCGCTTGGCCCGGACCAGGAGCTCGTCCGGCGGCAGCCGGCCGGCGTACGCGAGGACCTCCTCCTCGAGCTCCACCAGCTCCTTCATCTGCTGCAGGAACCAGGGCTTGATGTGGGTGCGCTCGAACAGCGCCTGCACGTCGGCCCCCTTGCGCAGGGCCTCGTAGAGCACGAAATGCCGCTCGCTAGAGGGCTCCACCAGGAGCTCCATCAGCGAGTCGAGGGAGCGCTCGTGGAAGTCCTTGGCAAACCCCAGCCCGTAGCGCCCGATCTCGAGCGAGCGGATGGCCTTCTGGAAGGCCTCCTTGTACGTCTTGCCGATGCTCATGGCCTCACCCACGGCCCGCATCTGCGTGCCCAGCCGATCCTGGACCCCTTTGAATTTCTCGAAGGCCCAGCGGGCGAACTTCACGACGACGTAGTCGCCGGACGGGGTGTACTGGTCCAGCGTCCCGTCGCGCCAGTAGGGGATCTCGTCCAGGGTCACGCCGCTCGCGAGCATCGCCGACACGAGGGCGATGGGGAACCCCGTGGCCTTGGAGGCCAGGGCGGACGAGCGCGAGGTGCGGGGATTGATCTCGATGACCACGATGCGCCCGGTCTTCGGGTCGTGGGCGAACTGCACGTTGGTCCCGCCGATGACCTCGATCGCGTCGACGATGTCGTAGGCGTACTTCTGCAGCCGGTCCTGGACCTCGCGGGAGATGGTCAGCATCGGGGCGGTGCAGAAGGAGTCCCCCGTGTGCACCCCCATGGCGTCCACGTTCTCGATGAAGCAGACCGTGATCTTCTTCCCCTTCGCGTCGCGCACCACCTCGAGCTCGAGCTCCTCCCACCCGAGCACCGACTCCTCGACCAGGACCTGGTGCACCAGGCTCGCCGAGAGCCCCCGGGTGACGATGGTCTCGAACTCCTCGCGGTTGTAAGCGAACCCGCCCCCCGTACCCCCCATCGTGTAGGCCGGGCGGATCACCACCGGGAGCCCGATGCGATCCAGCACCGCCCAGGCCTCCTCGAGGCTCGTGGCGATCTCGCTGCGCGGCATGTCGACTCCGAGCCGCGTCATGGTCTCCTTGAAGGTCTCGCGGTCTTCCCCGCGCTTGATCGCCTCGAGGTTCACCCCGATCACGCGCACCCCGTAGCGGTCGAGCACCCCGCGCCGGGCAAGCTCCGAGGACAGGTTGAGACCGGTCTGCCCGCCGAGGTTCGGGAGGAGCGCGTCGGGGCGCTCGGCCGCGATGATCTGCTCCAGGGTCTCGACGTTCAGCGGCTCGATGTAGGTCCGGTCCGCCATGCTGGGGTCGGTCATGATCGTGGCCGGGTTCGAGTTCACCAGCACGATCGAGTAGCCGAGCTTGCGCAGGGCCTTGCACGCCTGGGTTCCGGAGTAGTCGAACTCGCAGGCCTGCCCGATCACGATGGGACCGGAGCCGATGATCAGGACCTTCTTGACGTCGTCGCGTCTGGGCATGGGGGAATTCTCTCCGAAGGGGGCGGCGTGGGGCTCGAGCCGGGGCCGAGGACGCCACGTTCATAGTGGGTCGCCCGAAGGGCGTCAAGAGGGAAACGCACGCCCGGCCGTTTCACGGCTATCATGCGGCACGCGCCCGGGCCGTGCCCAGCCGCCGCGCACGGCCGCCCCGGCCTCCCTCCCCCGCGGACTTCCGCACCCGAGGAGGGGCGCGCCCGGGCTTGCGGGCACGAACGATACAGGAGCAAGCCCCATGGAAAACTTCGTCTTCTACAATCCGACCCGGATCCTCTTCGGCCAGGGCCAGATCGCCGCGATCGGGTCGTACATCCCGGCGGGCTCGCGCGTGCTCGTCACCTACGGCGGGGGCAGCGTGGTGAAGACCGGGACCCTCGCCCGGGTCCACGAGGCGCTCCGCGGCTTCGAGGTCCTCGAATTCGGGGGGATCGAGCCCAACCCCACCTACGAGACCCTGATGCGGGCGGTGGATCTGGCGCGCCGCGAGCACGTGGACTTCCTCCTCGCGGTCGGCGGGGGCTCGGTCATCGACGGCACGAAATTCATCGCCGCGGCCATCCCCTTCCGGGGCGAGCCCTGGGACATCCTGGCCTCGCGCGCGAGGGTCAGCGCCACGGTGCCCCTCGGCACCGTGCTCACCCTGCCCGCCACCGGCTCGGAGATGAACCGCTTCTCGGTCGTGAGCCGCGCGGCCACCCGCGACAAGCTGGCGTTCGCCAGCGACCGCGTGTTCCCCCGGTTCTCGGTGCTGGACCCGACCCTGACCTACACCCTGCCCCCCCGTCAGGTCGCGAACGGCGTCATCGACGCCTTCGTGCACGTGGCCGAGCAGTACCTGACCTACCCCGTGGACGCGCGGGTCCAGGACCGCTTCGCCGAAGGGCTGCTCCTGACGCTCGTCGAGGAGGGTCCGCGGGCGCTCGCCGAGCCCGAGGACTACGCGGTTCGCGCCAACGTGATGTGGGCCGCTACCCTGGCCCTGAACGGCCTCATCGGCACCGGCGTCCCGGAGGACTGGGCGACCCACATGCTGGGGCACGAGCTCACCGCGCTGCACGGCCTCGACCACGCCCAGACGCTCGCGGTGCTCCTGCCGGCGATGCTGCAGGTCCGCCGGGCCGCCAAGCGGGCGAAGCTGCTGCAGTACGCCGAGCGGGTCTGGGGCCTGCGGGACGGGGACGAGGAGGCCCGCGTGGACGCGGTCATCGCGCGCACGCGCGAGTTCTTCGAGTCCCTGGGGGCGGCGACCCGGCTCTCCGCCTACGGCATCGGCGCCGAGGCCATCCCGCCCATCCTCCAGCAACTGGAGCGCCACGGGATGACCGCCCTCGGCGAGCACGGGGACGTCGGCCTCGAGGATTGCCGCAGGGTCCTGGAGCTCGCGCTCTGAGGTCCGCGACCCCGCGCCCGCTCCGGGCGGATGGGCGCGCCCGGCTCGGCGGCGCCAATCTTCCGGTCAGGCCGGGGCGCGGATTAAGCTTAGCCCCGACCGCCCTTCCATCGCTCCAGTGAGGTCTCCCATGCCGGCGCTACGCTCCCGAACCACGACCCACGGCCGCAACATGGCCGGTGCCCGCTCCCTGTGGCGCGCCACGGGGCTCACCGATTCCGATTTCGGCAAGCCCATCGTCGCCATCGCGAACTCGTTCACGGAGTTCGTGCCGGGACACGTGCACCTGCGGGACCTGGGGAAACTGGTCGCGGGGGCAATCGCCGAGGCGGGGGGGGTCGCGCGCGAATTCCACACCATCGCCATCGACGACGGCATCGCCATGGGTCACGGCGGCATGCTGTACTCGCTACCGAGCCGGGAGCTCATCGCCGACTCCGTGGAGTACATGGTGAACGCCCACCAGGCCGACGCCCTGGTGTGCATCAGCAACTGCGACAAGATCACCCCCGGAATGCTGCTCGCCACCCTGCGCCTGAACATCCCCACGGTGTTCGTGAGCGGCGGCGCGATGGAGGCCGGCCGGGCGGTGGTCGACGAGAAGGGTGTGGCGACGGCGGGCCTGGACCTCATCGACGCCATGACGGCCGCGGTCGACCCGGGAGTGAGCGAAGCGACGTTGACCGCGATCGAGCGCTCGGCGTGCCCCACGTGCGGCTCCTGCGCGGGCATGTTCACGGCGAACTCCATGAACTGCCTGCTCGAGGTCATCGGCCTCGCGCTTCCCGGCAACGGCACGACGCTGGCGACCTCGGCCGCGCGCAAGGGCCTCTTCCTCGAGGCGGGCCGGCTCGTGGTCGAGCTCTGCCGACGCTGGTACGACGAGGAGGACCGCTCGGTGCTGCCGCTCTCCATCGCGAGTCGGGCGGCCTTCGAGAACGCAATGCGCGTGGACATCGCCATGGGCGGGTCCACCAACACGGTGCTGCACCTGCTCGCCGCCGCCCGCGAGGCCGGCGCCGACTTCAACCAGGACCACATCGACGCGCTGAGCCGGGTCACGCCCTGCATCTGCAAGGTCGCGCCAAGCTCCCACTACCACATGGAGGACGTGCACCGCGCGGGCGGGATCCCCGCCATCATGGGAGAGCTGGACCGCGCCGGCCTGCTCGACCGCGGCGTGCACGCGGTGCACTCCGCCAGCCTGCGGGACTGGCTGGCCGCCTGGGACGTGCGCGCCGCCTCCCCCAACCCTGAGGCGGTGGAGCTCTTCCACGCCGCCCCGGGTGGCGTACGCACGACCGAGGCCTTCTCCTCCAGCAACCGCTGGGCGTCGCTCGACCTCGACGACGCGAACGGCTGCATCCGCTCGGTCGAGACGCCCTACTCCGCCGACGGCGGCCTGGCCATCCTCAAGGGCAACCTGGCCGTCGACGGTTGCATCGTGAAGACCGCCGGCGTGCCCGCGCACCTCGGGACGTTCCGGGGTCCGGCGCGAGTCACCGAATCTCAGGAAGAGGCCGTGGAGGCGATCCTCTCCGGGCGCATCGCACCGGGGGACGTCGTCGTGGTGCGTTACGAGGGTCCGAAAGGCGGGCCGGGGATGCAGGAGATGCTCTACCCCACCGCCTTCCTGAAAGGGCGGGGCCTCGGCCCGTCCTGCGCCCTGGTCACCGACGGACGGTTCTCGGGCGGGTCGAGCGGGCTGTCCATCGGCCACGTCTCCCCCGAGGCGGCGTCCGGCGGCACCATCGGGCTGGTGGAGGACGGGGACCTCATCGAGATCTCCATTCCCAACCGCTCCATCGAGCTCCTCGTGGACGAGGCGACCCTGGCCGCGCGGCGCGCCCGGCGCGAGGCCGCCGGCTGGCAGCCGCGCAGCCGCCAGCGCGAGGTCTCCAACGCCCTCAAGGTCTACGCCACGATGGCCCTCTCCGCCGACAAGGGCGCAGCCCGCCAACTCCCGTGATGACCGCCCGCGGTCCGGCCTGCTGCGCGCCCGGCCACCCGCCGGGCCCGGGCGGGCCTTGACCGCCACGGCCGCATCGGCCATCCACGCGACGGGCCTCGTCAAGTGGTTCGGCGCCGGCGACGGGCGCACCTATGCCGTCAACGACGTCTCCTTCGAGGCCCGCTTCGGCGAGATGCTCTACCTCGTCGGGCCTTCGGGCAGCGGCAAGACCACGCTCCTCAGCATCGTCTCCGGGATCCTGCGCCCCAACGCGGGCCGCGTGACGGTGAAGGGGACCGACATCTGGACGCTCGGCAACAGCCGCCTCGCCGAGTTCCGGCTGCAGTCGGTGGGATTCGTGTTCCAGGACTACCACCTCTTCCCGCGTCTCACGACCGCGGAGAACGTGGCCATTCCCCTCATCCTCAAGCGCCGGCACTGGAAGGCCGCGCTCGATGAGGCCCACAAGTACCTGGAGGTCGTCGGTCTCAGCGACCGGGCCGAGCTCCCGCCCGTCAAGCTGAGCGGAGGCGAGCAGCAGCGGGTCGCCATCGCCCGGGCCATGATCGCGCAGCCGGACCTCCTGATTCTCGACGAGCCGACCGCATCGCTCGACGGCGAGACCGGCCGCCGGATCCTTTCCTTCGTCCAGGCGAACGTGCTCACCGCCACCCGCGCGATCCTGATCGTCACCCACGACAGCCGCATCTACGAGTACGCGGACCGCATCATGCACATGGAAGACGGCCGGATCACGGGGCTCGAGGACGCACCCAAATGAAAGGCAGACTGATCTTCTTCCTCGCCGCCGCCGGACTCCTCACGGGTCTCGCGAGCGCCTACTACTTCAACGTCCCGCGCACCCATCAGCCCCCCGCCTTCAGCCCGGCGCCGAACCCCTACCCGCGGGGCATCTACGCCAACGGGATCATCGAGAGCGCCCAGAGCAACGGCGAGAACGTGAACCTGTTCCCCGAGGTCTCCGGCACGGTCTCGGGCATCCTGGTGAGCGAGGGCCAGACGGTCACCCGGGGGACGCCGCTCCTCACCATCGACGACTCCGTACAGCGGGCCGTGGTGGAGCAGCAGCGGGCCCAGGCCGAGGCGGCGCTCAACCAGTTGAGGGCGCTGAAGGCGGAGCCCCGTCCCGAGACCCTGGCAGTCGCCCAGGCCCAGCTCGGGCTCGCGCGCGCGACCCTCAAGACCGCGCAGGACCAGTACGACAAGCAGAGCCGGCTCTACGAGACCGACGCGAAGGCGGTCAGCAAGGACACCGTGGACAACGCCGCCAACGCCGCCCGGGTGGCGGCGGCCGGCGTCGAGGTCGCCCAGCGCCAGCTCGAGCTCACCCGGGCCGGGGCCTGGAGCTACGACATCGAAAACCAGCAGCGCCAGTACGACGCGCTGCACAACGCCTATCTCGCTTCCGCGGCACAGCTCGACCGTTACACGATCAAGGCGCCCATCGACGGCGTCATCCTCTCGGTGCGGGCGGCGGTCGGGAGCTACATCTCTCCCCAGGGGTCCTACGGCACCTACACCGGCGGTTTCACACCGATCATGGTCATGGGCGGCCCCCAGGAGTACCTCGCCGTGCGCTGCTACGTGGACGAGATCCTCGTGCCCCGGCTCCCGCCCCCCGAGCGCCTGCGCGCCGCCATGTTCGTGCGCGGCACGAGCTTCAGCCTGCCGCTCGAGTACGTGCGCACCCAACCCTACGTGGGCCCCAAGATCGCGCTCTCGAATCAGCGCACGGAGCGGGTCGACGTGAGGGTGCTGCCGCTCATCTTCCGCTTCTCCAAGCCCGCCGGGATGGCCCTCTACCCCGGGCAGCTCGTGGACGTGTACATCGGCGAAGAGAGCGCCTCGTGACCGGCATGCTGCGCCTCGCCTTCAAGCTGCTCGTGAACGACCGCGGGAAGTTCACGGCGCTGCTGGTGGGCATCACCTTCGCCGTGTTCCTGATGGTGCAGATGACCTCGCTCTTCGCCGGGATCCTGAACAAGGCCTCCGCGACGGTCAGCAACATCGGCGCGAGCGTCTGGGTCATGGACCCCTCGGTGAACACCGTGGCGAACAGCCTGCCGATGCCTGGCTACGTGCTGGACGCCGCGCGCAGCGCCGAGGGTGTGAAGTACGCCGTTCCCCTGTACTCCGGGTCGGCGCTGGTGAAGCTCCGGGACGGCGTCTACCAGTCCGTCACCGTCCTCGGGCTCGACGACACGAGCCTCTTCGGACGCCCCGAGATGATGGCGGGGAACATCGAGGACATCTACGCGGAGAGCGCCTTCATCGTCGTCCGCGACACCGAGTACCGCAAGCTGAAGAACCCTGAGGTCGGCACCGAATTCGAAGTGAACGACCACCGGGGCGTCATCGTGGGCATCGCGAAGGTCGCCTCGAGCGGCCTCTTCGGGATGCCCTCGCTCTACACGACCTACAGCAAGGCCGTGCAGTACATCCCGTCCATGCGTTTCACGACGTCCTACATCCTGGTGGAGCCGAAGAGCCCGGCAGACATCCCGGGCATCAAGGTCCAGATCGCGCGGCTCGGCTACCTGGCCCTCACCAAAGAGGAATTCATCGAGAAGATCTCCGAGTTCTACAAGTACCAGACGGGCGTCGGCACCAACCTGCTGCTGATGACGGTCATCAGCTTCATCGTCGGGCTCTCGATCTCCGGGCAGACCTTCTACACGTTCATCCTGGAGAACCTGGAGCGGTTCGGGGCGCTCAAGGCCATCGGGGCCAAGAGCCACGAACTGGTCGTCATGATCCTGTTCCAGGCCTTCCTCACCTCGGTCACCGGATACGGCCTCGGGGTCGGCCTGTGCGCGGTGCTCATCGGCATCGCCAAGCTCCGGCTGCCGAGTTACGCGGCGATGATCACCTACGACAACCTGGGTCTGGCGCTCCTCATGGTGGTGGTCATCGCGAGCATCTCGAGCTACATCGGGGTTCGCAGGGTGCTGCGCATCGAGCCCTTCGACATCTTCCGCGCCTGACCCGGCCGCGGCTCACGCTTCGTCGTGTCACGATCCCCTGTCACGATTCGTCGTGTCACAATTCCTCGTGTCGCGATTCCTGGTGCTTGCGGCCGAGCTCGGGGTTGAAGCGCACCAGCCACGCCTCGATGTTCCCCTGGATGCCGGGGTCGGTCTCCACGACCGCGAGGCAGGACTGGCAGAGCGGGTACTGATACCGGCGGTCGGGCCAGGCCTGGGGCGTGAAGGCCATCAGCGCGATCTTTTCGCCCCCCTGGAACTCGCGCGCGCAGCCGACGCAGTGCGTCGCCTGGAACGAGCGCTCCTTCACCGCCTTGCCGACCCGCTTGCGCGTCCTGCCCTTCGCCATCTCGCCTCCTCGTTCTGATGACCGGCCCTCGGCCGATATCACTCCACCGCTCGTCCGATGGCCAGCCCTGCGCCGATGTCACTCCACGGCGTGCAGCCGCTGCCCGAGCATGTCCGGGGTAACCAGGGTCACGCCGCCCGGGGTGACCCGGAAGCGGCGGGCGTCCTCCACCCGGTCCTCGCCGACCACCAGCCCGTCCGGCAGGCGGCAACCGCGATCGATGACCGCCCGGTGCACCCGACAGTCGCGCCCCACTTCCACCTCGGGCAGGATGACCGAGTCGCCGATCATCGACCCCGGCCTTGTCTTGACGTTGGAGAAGAGCAGCGAGCGGCTCAGGCGCGCCGAGGAGATCACGCAGCCCCCCGACACCACGCTGTTCACCACCACGCCGCAGCGGTCCTCGTCGTTCAGCAGGAACTTGGCCGACGGCAGCTGGGCCTGGTGGGTGCGGATCGGCCACTGCTGGTCGTAGAGGTCGAGCTCCGGCGCCGGCTCCACCAGCTCCATGTTCGCGGACCAGTACGCGTCCACCGTCCCCACGTCCCGCCAGAAGGCCTGCTGACCGGTCACCGGGTCGGTGAAGGGGTAGGCGTAGACCGCCGCGCGCCCGATCAGGTCGGGGATGATGCTCTTGCCGAAGTCGTGGTCGGAGTCCCGGTTGCGGGCGTCCCGGATCAACTCCTCGAAGAGGAACTCGGTGTTCAGGACGTAGATCCCCATGGAGGCGAGCGCCTGCCCCGGGGAATCCGGCATCGGTCGGGGCTGCGCCGGCTTTTCCTCGAAGCCGCGCACCCGCCCGTCGGCGTCGATCGCCATCACGCCGAAGCCCTTCGCCTCCTCCAGGCCCACCTGCACGCAGCCCACGGTCATGTCCGCCCCGTGCTCCCGGTGGAACAGGAGCATCGGGCCGTAATCCATCTTGTAGATGTGGTCGCCTGCCAGAACGAAGACGAAATCGGGCCGGTAGGTGCGGATGATGTCAAGATTCTGGTAGAGCGCGTCCGCGGTCCCGGCGTACCAGTTGTTCGAGGTACGCTGAGACGCCGGCAGGATCTCGAGGAAGTCCCCGAACTCGCTCTGCAGCCCGGTCCAGCCCCGGACCAGGTGGCTGATGAGCGAGTGCGCCTTGTACTGGGTCAGCACGCCGATGCGGCGGATCCCGGAGTTCACACAGTTGGAGAGCACGAAGTCGATGATGCGGAACTTCCCGCCGAAGTGAACGGCAGGCTTGGCCCGCCACCGCGTGAGCTCCTCCAGGCGCGAGCCTCGCCCCCCCGCGAGCACCAGGGCGAGCGCGTTGCGCGTGAGGCGATTCACCAGGCGTGCGTTGAATTCGTTTTGCATGACGCCCTCCCGAGGTCCTGCCGGAGCTCGCGAGGAGCCCCGGCCCTGCAGGCCAAGACGACCCTCAGCGCGGCAGACGCGCGCCCACGTAGCGGCCCAGGTATTCGGCGAAGCTCTCCTTCAGCTCGGGGTGCGCGAGCGCGTGCTCCACCGTCGCCACCAGATAGCCCAGCTTGTCGCCGCAGTCGTAGCGCTTGCCGCGGAACTGGTAGGCCATCACGGGCTCCTCCGCCAGCAGCATGGCGATGGCGTCGGTCAGCTGGATCTCGCCGCCCGCACCCCGCTCGGTCTGCTCCAGCAGGGTGAAGATGCGGGGCGAGAGCAGGTAGCGACCCACGACGCCCAGGTTCGAGGGGGCGTTGGCGGGCTTCGGCTTCTCCACGATGCGCTCGACCCGTCCCACCCGGTCGGCCACCGGCTCGGTCTTCACGATGCCGTAGCGGTCCGTCTCCAGGGGGTTCACCGGCTCCACGGCGAGCACGCTCGCCCCCCCGTGGGCCTCGTGGACCCGCGCCATCTGCTGCAGGCAGTTCAGGTCACCCCCGTCGATCAGGTCGTCGGCCAGGATGACCACGAAGGGGTCGTTCCCCACCACCGGCTTGGCGCACAGCACCGCGTGCCCGAGCCCAAGCGGCTCGGCCTGGCGGATGTAGATGCAGGCCACGTTGTCCGGCAGCACCTGCTGCACCAGGGCGAGCAGCTTCTCCTTGCCGCGCTTCTCCAACTCGGTCTCGAGCTCGTAGGCCTTGTCGAAGTGGTCCTCGATGGAGCGCTTGTTCCGCCCGGTGATGAAGATGAGCTCCGTCGCCCCCGCCGCGACCGCCTCCTCCGCCGCGTACTGGATGAGCGGCTTGTCGACGATGGGGAGCATCTCCTTCGGGTTCGCCTTGGTCGCCGGCAGGAACCGGCTGCCCATGCCTGCAACGGGGAAAACGGCCTTGCGGATCGGTCGGATCATCGTTTGACTCGCTGGAGAATCGTTTCTGGGTCAACCACGGCCTGGCGTCAGCTCTTCCCCGCCTGTCGCTCCAGGCGCGGGACGGACAGGGCGAGCACAGCGTACACGACCACCCACCCTGCGATCAGCGCCCATTGTGCCCCCGGCACCACGGCGACGGCGAGCAGCGCCGAGAGCGCGCAGGCGAGCATGAGCGAGTACTCCGCGAGCACGGTCCTGCGGTGGGTCCAGCCCAGGCGCACCAGACGCTGATAGTAGTGGGAGCGGTGGGCGTGCCAGACCTTTTCGCCGGCGAGCGCACGCCGCACGAGCGTGACCGTCGCGTCCACGACGAAGGGCGAGAACACGAGGGCCGCGACCCACAGGGGAAAGAAACCCCCGCGATGCCCCCACAAGGCGAAGCCCGCGGCGAGGAAGCCCAGGGTCGAGGACCCCACGTCGCCCATGAAGATGCGCGCAGGGGGGAAGTTGAAGAGGAGGAACCCCGCGGACGCCGCAGCCACCACCGCACTGGCGAGCGCGTAGTCGAACCGCCCGCCGAGCAGCCCCAGGAGGGCGAGCGCGCCGAACCCGGAGACGCCCATCCCACCCGCGAAGCCGTCCATCCCGTCCATGAAGTTGTAGAGATTGGTCATCCAGACCGTCGCGAGCACGGACACCCCGGCCGCGAGCCAGGCGGGCCAGGCCCAGGCGGCACCGGGAAGCTCGAGGGCCGGCGGAGAGAGACCGGCGGCGACGAGGCCGCCCGCCGCCCCCACGTGCACGACGAGCCGCACCGCCGGGGGCAGGGGCCGAAGGTCGTCCGCGAAGGATACCGCGGCCACCGCGGCCGCCCCGAGGAGCACCGCGGCCAGTGCGCCACCCGGCGGGCCGCCGGAGGCCGCCGACAGGGAGCCCGCGAGGAGAGCGGCCACGAGACCCGCGACGAGACCCGCGACGATGCCAATCCCCCCGGTGCGCGGGGTGGGCCGCTCGTGGAGGGAGCGCTCGTTCGGGTGGTCCAGGATGGGCAGCCCCCAGCGGGGGTGCGCCAGGACGGCGACGGCCGCCGCCGCCACCCCGAAGGCCACGAGGGGCGCGAGGGCCGCGAGGGCCACGAATGGGTTGACCGGCGCGAGGCTAGAGGGCATCGGGTCTGGACGCCGCAGCGACGACGTCCGGCAGGGCGTCCCAGAGCGTGCGCGTGGGACGGTACCCGAGCTCCTGCCGAATCCGGTCCGAGCGATAGCACTCGGAGCCGAGGAGGCGCTCCGCGACACCCGAGTCGAGGGGTGTGGGTAAACTGAGGGCGCGCAGGAGATCGCCCGTCCAGGCGAGGAACCGCAGGAGGGCCGCGGGGAACGCCCAGCGGGCGGGCTCGAGGCCGAGCGCCGCGCGCACCCTGCGGTAGACCTCCCCGGTCGAGTAGTCGACGCCGTCCGTCACGATGTAGGTCCGCCCCACCGCCTCGGGACGGTCCGCCGCCAGCAGGGTGGCCTGGACCAGGTCCTCCACGTGCACCATCGAGCGCCGGTTTCGCACCTGGGGCAACGGCGGAAAACGTCCGCGGCGGATCGCGGCGACCATCCTGGGGAGATTCCCCTTGCCCCCCGGGCCATAGACCATGGCGGATCGGAGAACCACGACGGCCATGCCGTACCGCTCGCCGGCCTCCCGCACCCACTGCTCGGCCTGCCCCTTCGCGCGTCCGTAGGGCGTCGCCGGAGGGCCAGCCCAATCCTCGTCGACGCACCCGGAGCCCGGGTCGCCCATCGCCTTCACCGTGCCGAGAAGCACGAAACGAGAAACCCCGACCTCTCCCGCCGCCTCCGCGAGATCCCGGGACCCGAGGGCGTTGACCCGCCAGTGCCGCTCGGCCTCCACGGGGGACTCGGCACTGCCGGCGTGGGCGTAGCCCGCGCAGTGGAACACGGCGGAGACGCCGCGGCAGGCCGCCTCCAGGGATCGGGGGTCCTCCAGGTCACCGGTCACCGTCTCGCAACCGGCGGGCGGTGCACCGGACCCACTGCGGGACAGGACGCGCACGACGCCTCCCCGGCTCACCAGGTGACCGACGAGCCGTCGGCCGACGAAGCCGGAACCGCCCGTGACCAGGACCGTCACGTCAGTCCGGCTCGAACGCGCCGGCGTAGTCGCGCCGCAGGGCGGGGTCCTGTGCCTCCTTGAGGAGCAGGCAGTTCCCCACCGCCAGGGTATCGAGCTCCGTCCCCATGAAGCAGTGGAAGGCGTCCTCCGGAGTGCAGACGATCGGCTCGCCGCGGACGTTGAAGCTCGTGTTCACAACCACGGGGCAGCCGGTGAGGGCCTCGAACTCCGAGAGCAGCGCGTGATAGCGGGGGTTGGTCTCCCGGTGCACTGTCTGGATGCGGGCCGAGTAGTCCACGTGGGTCACCGCCGGGATCTCCGAGCGCGGGACGTTCAGCTTCTCGATCCCGAACAGCGCCTGCTCCTCGTCCGACATCGCTCGCCGCCGGCCCTTGGCCACATCGGCAACCAGCAGCATGTAGGGGCTGTCGCCGTCGAACTCGAACCAGTCCGCGACCCGCTCGCGCAACACCGAAGGCGCGAAGGGACGGAAGGACTCCCGGTACTTCACCTTCAGGTTCAGCATCCGCTGCATCGTGGGCGACCGGGCGTCCCCGAGGATCGAACGGCCCCCAAGGGCCCGCGGCCCGAACTCCATGCGCCCCTGGAACCAGCCGAGGGCCCGCCCTTCCGCGATCTCGCGGGCGCATGCCCGGGGCACGTCATCGGAGGGCAGCACTCCGAAACGAGCCCCCGCGGCGGTGAGCCGGCGCTCGATGTCCTGCTGCTCGAACGCGGGGCCGAGGTAGGACCCCTGCATCCGGTCGGTCCTGCCGTCGGCCTCCCGGGGCTGGCCGGCGAACCCGTGATAGGCGGCAAGCGCCGCGCCAAGCGCGCCGCCCGCGTCACCTGCCGCAGGTTGCACCCAGAGCCTCTTGAAGCGCCCGTCGCGCAGGACCTTGCCGTTGGCGACACAGTTCAGCGCCACACCGCCCGCGAGGCAGAGGTTCTCGGCCCCGGTCTCCCGCGCGACGGAGCGCGTCAGGCGGAGCATCGCCTCCTCGGTGACCGCCTGGACCGACGCCGCCAGGTCCATGTGGCGCTGGGTGACCGGCTCGCTCGGCTTGCGCGGCGGACCGCCGAAGCGCTCGTCGAACCGCCGGTTGGTCATGGTCAGGCCGGTGCAGTAATCGAAGTAGTCCAGGTTCAGGCGGAAGGTACCGTCGGGCTTCAGATCGATCAGATCCTCCAGAATGGCTTGCGCGTAGCGCGGCTCGCCGTAGGGCGCGAGCCCCATCACCTTGTACTCGCCCGAGTTGACCCTGAAGCCGGTGTAGTAGGTGAAGGCCGAGTAGAGCAGGCCGAGCGAGTGCGGGAAGTGGATCTCCCGCAGGATCTGGATGCGGTTGCCCTCCCCTTGCGCGAGCGAGGTGGTGGTCCACTCGCCGACCCCGTCCAGGGTGAGGATCGCCGCCTTCTCGAACGGCGAGGGGTAGAAGGCGCTCGCCGCGTGGCTCAGGTGGTGCTCGCCGAAGAGCAGACGCTCTTCCCAGGGGTAGCGCAGCGCCCAGCGCTTGAGCTCCCGTCGCAGCAGGTCCTTCAGGAACAGCTTCTCCCGAAGCCACACCGGGATCGCCACACGGAACGAGGAGAACCCCCGGGGTGCGAAGGCGAGGTAGGTCTCTAGAAGCCGCTCGAACTTGAGAAACGGCTTGTCGTAGAAGGCGACGTAGTCGACCGCATCGAGCGTCGTCCCGGCGTGCGCGAGACAGAACTCGACCGCGTGGCGCGGAAAGCGCGAGTCGTGCTTCTTGCGGGTGAAGCGCTCCTCCTGGGCTGCGGCCACGACCGCGCCGTCGCGCACCAGCACGGCCGCGCTGTCGTGGTAGAAGGCCGAGATACCGAGCACCTGCACGCCAAGACCTCCTGGACCTGGGGGAATCAGAAGAGCGTGTAGATGAAAGGCGCCACCGCCGTCCCCTGGGTCAGCACGATGAGCGCTCCCAGCAGGGCCAGCACCAGCAGGATCGGGAGCAGCCAGTACTTCTTGCGCACCCGCATGAACCGCCACAACTCTCGGATGAAGGACATGGAGTTCGCCCTGGAACGGGTCGGATAGCCTAGAACTGATCGGACATGGACTCCGGCGTCGGGCCGGGCGGATCGCGCACGATCCAGTAGCTCGGCGCATCCGGCTCGCGCCGCAGCCGCAGGGGGTCCTTGCCGGCGAGACGCATGGCGAGCCCGATCGGCGCCACGACCCCGTAGAAGACGACCGCCGCCATCACCGGGCTCACGAGCCGCCCGAGCCAGAGGCCCAGGCGCGTCCAGGCGCGGTTCGGCGCACCCAGCAGGGATGGGCGAACGAGCGTGACAGCTGCCATCGCGCCACCCGCCGCCAGCGCCCAGTACCGAACGCCTCCGCCGGAGAGGAACGGGAGCAGCGCCAGGACGAGGAAGAAGACCGTGAAAACCCAACCGAAGGCGCGGTTCGAAGAGCTGGCTACCTCCGGCTCGCGGTCCAGAGATTCGTGTGAAGTCATCCCGCGGCTCGTCCCCAACCTCCCTCAGCCATTCGCCGGATCCGGCACCACGACACTGCTGGCCGCCGGCTCGACGCCACCCCTCCTCGCCTCCCCAAACTCCGGCACCAGAACCTTCAGCAGGTGGACGAGGCGCTGCTCGTCGTAGGCGGCACAAGCCGCCTCCATCTCCTCGAGCGACCGGGCCAACGTTTCCTGATCCACCTCCCGGACGTGGGCCAGGCGCAGCTTCTCGTGAGCAGTCGGCACCGGCTGCTCCTCCTCGTGGAAGAGCTCCTCGTAGAGCTTCTCCCCCGGACGCAGACCCGTAAAGACGATCGGCACGTCGACGCCCGGCCGCTTGCCGGAGAGCCGGATCATCTGCTCGGCCAGGTCCCGGATCCGGACCGGCTCACCCATGTCGAGAACGAAGATCTCACCGCCCTTCCCGGCCACCGCCGCCTGCAGGATCAACTGCGAGGCCTCCGGGATGGTCATGAAGTAGCGCGTGATGTCCGGGTGCGTCACCGTCACCGGACCGCCTGCGGCGATCTGCTCCCGGAAGGTGGGCACCACGCTGCCGGCGGAGTCGAGCACGTTGCCGAAGCGCACCGTGATGAAACGCGTGCGCCCCTGCCCGTTCAGGTTCTGGCAGACCATCTCCGCGACCCGCTTGGTCGCCCCCATCACGTTCGTCGGGTTAACCGCCTTGTCCGTGGAGATCAGCACGAAGGCCTCGCAGCCGAAGGCCACGGCCGTCTGGGCGACATTGCGCGTGCCGAGAACGTTGTTGCGAACCGCCTCGCGGGTCTGGTCCTGGAGCATGGGCACGTGCTTGTAGGCGGCGGCGTGGAAGACAATGTCGGGTTGAACGTCCGAGAACGCAAAACTCACGGCAGTCACGTCGCAGATGTCACCGAGTCGCGCTCGCAGCGTGACGTTTGGAAATGACCCGCGGAACTCCTGCTCGACCCTGAAGAGGTTGAACTCACTATTCTCGAAGACCACCAGCGCCTTGGGTCCGAGCCGGCCGACCTGCCGGCAAAGCTCGGAGCCAATGGAGCCGCCACCGCCAGTGATCAGCACGACCTTGTCGGAGAGACCCTGAGTGATTGCCCACCAGTCGAGTGTGACGGACTCCCGGCCCAGCAAGTCTTCGATGGAAACCTCGCGCAGGTCCTGCGCCGACAGGTGAGCCGAAGGGGCATCGTGCAGCCTCGGCAGCGTCCGGAACGGCACACCCGTCTGCTCGCACTGAGTCACGATTCGTTGCATCGTCCGGCGACCAGCCGAAGGTATCGCAATCAGGATCATCTCGATGGCGTACTGCTGGGCCAGCGCTGGCAGCTGCTCGGTCGTCCCGAGGACCCGCACGCCGTGGACCTCGCGGCCGAACCTGCGCGCCTCGTCGTCCACGAAGCCGACCGGCTCGTATCCCCAGCGCGGGTCGCGCAGAAGGTCGCGCACCAGCAGCTCGCCGGCACGCCCGGCCCCAACAATCAGCGCCCGCTTACCCGACCCTGCGTACAGCCGACGGTCTTTCGTCCAGCGGTAGGCGAGCCGGGGGCCTCCGAGAAGCAGCGGCAGCAGAATCGCGTAGAGTACGAACGCCGAGCGGGGTACATACTCCATACGGGTCAGGAGCAGGACGGCTGTGACGAGCAGGACCGTCCCGAGCGCGGTCGACTTCAGGATTCGCAGCAAGTCGGGCAGCGAGGCGAAGCGCCACACGCCCCGATAGAGGCCCATCGACCAGAAGACCGCCCCCTGCACCGTCACCACCACCGGGAGGAGCGTGAGTGCCTGCCCCAGGTAGTCCGGCGGAATGCTGCCCAGGTTGAAGCGAAGCCAGAACGCCCCCATCCACGCGACCGGGATCATGAACAGGTCGTGGGTGAACGCGGTCGCCCGGTGGCGAAGGCGACTGACCCAGTCGGGTAGATTCTCGGAATTCACTGGCCCCGCCCAACGCCCTACGCGATCCATTCCAGCCGGACGATGCACAAAACGAATCGCAGCCCCAGCGGAAGGCCGCAGCCGCAAGCCCCAAAGGAAGCCTGACAACTCCGGGCCGACCGGCAGGATCCTCTACGAGCGGGGCACCAGCGAGTCCACCACCTGGACAACGGGCCGCAGTGCGGACTCCGCTGGCCGCGAACTGCCAGCCAAGGATAACACCGCCACCGCACCCTCGCACGGCAGGAGCCATGCGACGGGCGCACCTCCACTCCCGATGTCCGCCGATGCCAGAAGGTCGGGGCGAAGAAGGTGCCGCCCCTTCCTTCGCCTCGACCGTTCGCCTAACTGGGGTCCCAGGATCCTGGCTGGCCGCGTCGCGTGCGCTTGAGCGCCTGCCGATATAGGTCCAGGGTGCGGCGGACGATGTGGGCCTCCGAGAACTCCCGCTCGGCAAGCCGCCGGCCCTCATCTCCTAACCGCCGGCGGAGTTGCCCGTCCTCGCCAAGCGTCCGTATCGCTCGGGCAAGGGCCACAGGGTCTCGCGGAGGTACTAGCAGGCCGGTCTGGCGGTGCCGGGCGACTTCGCGCGAACCGGGTACGTCGGCGGCGATGAGTGCCCGCGAGCAGGCCGCAGCCTCCAACAGCGACTTGGGCAACCCTTCCCGGTACGACGGAAGGACCGCGATGTGGGCCCGCGCCCAGACCCCTGGCACATCGTCGGAGACCCCACGCCAGGTGACGACCCCCTCGGCCTCCCATGCGCGGAGCTGTTCAGCTGGAACCGATCCAGGGTTCTCCGGGTCCGGCGCCCCGACCAGCCACAGGCGCAGGGGAACCCCTTGGGCTCGAAGCAGACGCGCTGCCTCGACAAACTCGCCAACCCCCTTGTCCCAGAGCATGCGCGAAACAAGCGCCGCGACCACCGGTTCCGCCGGCTCCGGGGTGGGGGCGAAACGCACGGTATCTACGCCCGACCCGGGGATTGTCACGACGCGCTCCGCGGGTACCCCAAGAGCCCGGATCGCCGCCGCGTCGTCCGGGTTCTGGACGATGCTGTAGCTCGCCCTCCGCCGGAGCAGCAGCGCGAGGGCCAGACGGACCACTGGTCTAAGCAGGCGTGCACGCGGTCCTTCCGAGGTGAAAACGAAACCCATGCCGGCAATGGCATTCACGACGACCGGCACGCGGGTGAGCGCCGTGACCGGCCCTCCGTAGAGGATGGGCTTCAGCGCGACGTGGTGGGCGATATCGGGGGCAACCTCCCGGTGCACGCGGAGGAGCCCCGAGAAAGCACCGAATTCCCGCCAGGGGCGGTGCTCCCCCCGCCGAAGCTCGAGTGGGAAGACGTCGAACCCCTCGGCGGCGATCGCCTCCCCCTCCTCTCCGACCCGAGTTGCGACGACCACTCGCCAACCCGCGTCTCTCGCCGCCCGAGCAACTGGCAGCCGGTGGGAGCGGAAATACCAGTCCTCGGTAACGACGAAGAGCAGCGTGACCGGGTTTCGCATCAGTTCAGCGACTGCTGGCCCTGTCCGTGGCTAAGGCGCTGGCCGTCGGTCCAGGCCTGGAGCATCAGTACCGTCCAGAGGCGGTACGCCCAGTTGCGTCGGCCCGCCAAGTGCTCCTCCCAGTAGGCCCGTATCGGCACCGGATGCAGGAGCCCGCCGGCCTCGAGGCGATTCCTCGCGAGCAACGACTCCGCCCAGTCTCTCAGCGGACCCCGGAGCCATTCGCCGATGGGCACCCCGAACCCCATCTTCGGGCGCTCGACCAGCGCCGGCGGTACATAGCGGTAGAGCACGCGGCGGAGCAACCACTTCCCCTGCCCGTGGCGCATCCGCAACCCTACCGGCATCCGGAGGGCAAGCTCCACCACCCGATGGTCCAGGAGCGGGACCCGGGACTCGAGACTCACTGACATCGCAGCCCGATCGAGTTTTACCAGCAGGTCGTCCGGCAGGTAGCTCAGCAGGTCCAGGTAAGCCATGCGCAGGGAAAAGTCCGGCAGGCCGGGCCACTCCGCGGGGCGAGTGAGCACGGTAGGCGGCTCCCGCCCCCCCGGCCGCATAACCTGCTCTGGGCTGCGCCAGAGTGAGACAAGACCGTAGTAGAGAGCATCAGGACCCTCCACCCCCAGTATCTCCGCAAGCTTGTGGAGCTTATCGCCAGGGTTACTTGCCGCCAGCCGCTGGGGGATCAGTGCGCGGACACTGGCATACAGACGGTCCCAGGCGTGGGGAGGTACCGACCGCACGAGCCGACCGAGGCCTGCCCGCAAGGGACGGGGAACCCATCCGAGCCCTGTCCACAGCCGCTGGCCCCACGCGTAGCGGTAGTAACCACCGAAAAGTTCGTCGCCCCCATCCCCCGATAGACTCACTTTCACCGCAGAGCGAGCAAGCCTGCTCACCAGCAGGGTTGGCAACTGAGAAGAGTCCGCGAATGGCTCGTCGTAAATGTCCGGCAGCGACGGGATTACCGCCATGGCCTCGGACGGTGCGACGTACAGGTCTGTGTGGTCGGTACCCAGGTGCCGCGCCACAGCGCGGGCGTGCTCGGCTTCGTTATAGGTCTCCTCCCGGAAACCGATGGTAAACGTCCGGACCGGGTGCGCACTCTGGGCCTGCATCAGAGCCACGACGAGGGAAGAGTCGACCCCTCCGGAGAGGAAGGCGCCCACGGGCACGTCAGCCACCATCTGCAGGGAGACCGCCTCGGCGAGCACCCGCTCGACTTCCTCCGCCGCTTCCCCTTCGTCCCCAGAGAAAGGCTCAGTCAGTACCCGCTCCGCCGCCTTGCGAGCGGACCAGTAGGGCGCGAGGACCAAGCCAGGCGCCTCACTCGGTGGCGTAGGCGGGACGCCGTCCGGCCAGGGGCAGGCCCGTGCGCCCGCCACATCGACCCGCAGCCACGTTCCGGCCGGCAACTTGAATACGTCCCGGTAGGCCGAATACGGCGCTGGGACATAGGCGTGTCGGAGGTAGAGGGCGAGGGCATCGCGGTTGGGCTCGCCCTGCCAGGCAGGGTGGGCCCGAAAGGCCTTGAGCTCGGAGGCAAAAACGATTCCGCCCCCAACCCAGCCGTAGTAGAGGGGCTTCTCTCCAAGCCGGTCACGGGCAAGGCAGAGGCTCCGGGTCTCGGCGTCCCAGAGCCCGAACGCAAACATCCCGACGGTCCGGGCCAGGGTTCCCGGGAGCCCCCAGTGGGCGACTGCGGCCAGCACCACCTCGGTGTCGGAACGACCGCGCCAGCGGGCCGCAGCCCCTGCCGCATCGAGCTCCGCGCGCAGCGCGCGGTAGTTGTAGACCTCGCCGTTGAAGACGATGGTGTAGCGCCCACAGACCGAGTGCATCGGCTGGTGCCCGGCCGGCGACAGGTCGAGGATCGAGAGCCGCCGGTGGCCCAGGGCGACCCCTGCCGAACCATCCACCCAGAAGCCCCCGTCGTCCGGTCCACGGTGCACGAGCACCGCTGTCATTCGCCGGACGGCCGCCTCGAGCTCCTCCGTACCCGCGCCCGACGCCGTCAGCCACCCGGCAATCCCGCACATAGCGTCAGCGCCCCTCCAACAGCCTGGATTCCCGCGAACCGCGGTTTGGCAAACTCAAGGCGACGTCCTTACAGACTGGACCTGGAAGAAGACCCCCTGCCAGCATGCCATCTCTTCACTCGGATCCAGCAACACGCACGGAAGCAGGCACCGACTGACCGGGGAACGGAGGTTCTCGTCCCGTCCCACTACCCAGACGGAGTCCTGGCTCAGAGACAGCCTCCGACGCCTCCGGTTGCGGCAGGAGAGATGTCACGGGGGTCGCGGGCTGGGTCAAGAGGCCCTCGTAGAGCCCTGCATAACGGGCCACGCAGACCTCCAGGGAATAACGCTGGGCGACGCGGGCACGCCCTGCGCTGCCGAATCGCTTTCGCAGCTCTGGATCGACAGCAAGCTCTGCCAGAGCCAGCCCCAACGCATGAAGGTCCTGCGGCGGGACGACTCTGCCGGTCTCACCGTCCTCCACCGCTTCCCCGTTACCTCCCACTGCGGTCACGACCATGGGCAGCCCTGCTGCCATCCCCTCGAGAATGCTATTCGAGAACCCCTCCTCGTGGGACGCGAGAACACCGACGTCGCTTGCCATCAGGAGCGCGGGCACGTCACTGCGCGAGCCGAGGAAGTGCACGTGCGCCTCGATGCCAAGCCGCTTCGCCTCGGCCTCAAGCACATGCCGGTACTCGCCTCCCTCGCCGACGCAGAGGAGCCGCCAGTCGACGCCTAGCGACGCGCGGATCCCCGCGAGGGCCTGAAAGAGGTCCCGGTGCCCTTTGTAGGGAATCAGGTTCGCGACGCAGATGATGAGCAGCGTCTCCTCGGACACCCCGAACTGCGCCCGCAAGGAGTCGCGCCGCGCGGGACCCGCAAAAGGCCGGAGGTCTATGCCGTTGTGCAAAAGCCCAACTCGCTCTGGCGAGACCCCCTCGGTGAGGAGGTCCCTCACCACCGCCTGCGAATTACCCAGTACGGCGGTCATTCGCCGGTGAAGCCAGCGCTCCAATCCCGCGAGGACCCGGTGCCGGGCCTGGTATCGGTTCAGACTCCGCCGGCTCATCACGCGCACGGGGACCCCCGCCGCAAGGCTGCAGAACCCACCGAGCAGATAGGCCGCAGGCAGGTAGAAATGGGCGACCGACGGTCGCCGACGCACCAACTGATACGCGAGGCAGAGGGTAGTGAGGGGCAGGATGACCCCTGCGCGAAGCCAACGGGGTAGCAGCCGGATTCGGTCGGCCGCAGGGGGCGCGATCACCTGGACACCCGCGGATTCGAGAACTGGGGCCAGGACCCCTCGATGCGTCAGAGTGTAAACGACCGGCCGCACCCCCCGCGCCACGAGTTCCGGCAGGACCTGCGCGAGGTGGCGCTCGGTGCCTCCGACATCCAGGTCCCCGATGACGCAAAAGACCTCCGGGCCCACCCACTGCCGAGCCGGCAGGTGCAATCCCTGGCTCACAGACGGCCCTGGTCGGACCGGCATGGCCGCTCGACCCCATCGCCAACCGGGACGGGCCCCGAGCATGACCCGGTCATGGGGCGTGGTCCCCAAGCAGCCGGGCGAAAAGGGCGTCCCACTCCCTCCCCACCGTCTCGGGCGCAAAGCGCTCGGCGACCTCTCGGGCCCGAGACCCAAGTCCGGCCCGCAGTGCCGAATCACTCATCAATCGCGCCATCGCCTGCGCAAGCAGCTCGGAGTTGTCGACGGGCACGAGCAGACCATCGACGCCCGAACGCACGATGTCCCGGGTCCCGCCCGAGTCCGTCGCGACCACCGCAAGGCCCGCAGCCATGGCCTCACAGAGCGCGTTTGGAAAGCCCTCGTAGCGGGAAGGCAGAACAAACAGGTCCGCATCCCCGAGGGCGGCTTCGGAGTCCCGCGTGATGCCGGGGAATTCGACCCGGTCAGTCAGACCGAGCGCCCGTGTCCTGGCCTCCAGGGAAGCACGCTCGACTCCCTCACCATGGACGGTCAGGGACCAGTCTGGGTAGAGGGGCGCGACTCGAGAAAAGGCCTCCAATAGGACATCGAACCCCTTCTCCCGGCCAAGGCGGCCCAGTGCTACGACCCGACAGCGGCCCTCCCGGGGACGATCGGGCCGGCCCGTGGCGGGCACCACGGGGTTGGGGACCACCACGGTGCGCCGGCGCACCCGGGCCGGGAATGCGTCGACGAAAAGTCGGGACTGCACCACCACGGCGTCGGCCCACCGGTAGGTCACCCGACGCAAGAGCGTCCAGGGAAGGCCAATGGGGTGGCGCCGGGGGTCGGTGCGCTCGGCGACAACGACCGGCGCGCGGAGCCCCCGACCCGCGATGAGAGTGAGGACGTTGGTCGTGTCGCAAAAGCTCAAGACCAACGCGGGCTTCGCCCCTCGGAGCGCTCTGCGCAGACGACCGACCCGCAGTCCGTTGTTAACTAGAGCCTCGCCGAGCCCGCGGCTCTCCCCCGGCAACGATAGGTAGCGCGCCGCGACGCCCTGGCCAAGCGGGTGGAAAGGCTGCTCCCCGCCAGGCCCAAGGACCAAGAGGTCGACGTGGTCACCCCGCGCCGCCCAGGTCGACGCCAGGAAGGACAGCACTCGCTGGGCACCTCCGGGACCGAGCCCCTCGATGACCAGGCTCAGGCGCACGCGCGATCGCCGCCGCAAATCGGCCCTCGGCGGGCCGTCGTCATCCGCATAGGGACGCGCCGGCCCCGTGAGCTACGGCCCCTCCACCCGCTCGAGCAGCCCCAAAGGGATTATTCAATGACCGCTGACATCCCAGCTGACCGTCAACCCGACAGCCAACGCTCTTGCCACGCCTGAAACATCAGGATGACCCAGATGGGGTACTGCCAGTTGGTGGTTCCAGCCAAGTGCTGGGACCAGCGCTCCCGGATAGGGGCCGGGTCGAAGACCCCCTCCTCTCGTAGCCGTGACTCCGAGATCAGGGACTCGGCCCAGTCCCGCAGTGGACCCCGGAGCCAGGCATCGATGGGGACGCCGAAGCCCATCTTCGGCCGCTCGATGAGCTCTCGGGGGACGTGCCGGTAGAGGACTTGGCGCAGTGCCCACTTGGTCACCCCGCCCCGCTCCTTCAGGTGCCGCGGTAGCCGCCATGCGTACTCCACCACCCGGTGATCCAGCAGCGGCACCCGGGCCTCCAGGCTCACCGCCATGCTCGCCCGATCCACCTTGGTGAGGATGTCGTCGGGCAGGTAGGTCACCGTGTCGATCAGTTGCATGCGATCGGTGTCGTCTGGGACCTCCATTGCCCAGGCCCCGTCCCAGAACCCCGCGACCTCTTCCCGGCTTCCCAGGACCAGCGCCTCCGGGTCATGCCAGTGGCTGACTAGGTCACGGTAAAGCCTGTCCCGCCCCGCGGGGCGCAGCAGGCCTGCAAGGCGCTTGGCCTTGTAGCCGGCGTGGCTCGGCCGTATCGGGCCCGGCAGCAAGCGCGCCGCACGATCCCACCAGCCCCCCGGGACACGGTCCAAGAACGCCGTCACCGTCCCCCGCAGGGCCGTAGGCACCCGCCCCACCTGGGCGCAGAGGTCCCTCAGGTAGCCGTACCGGGTGTAACCCGCAAACAACTCGTCCCCCCCGTCCCCCGACAGGGCGACAGTGACGTGCCGGCGGGTCATTTCGGAGACTAGGTAGGTGGGCAGCTGGGAGGAGTCCGCGAAAGGCTCGTCGTACCAGTCCGGGATCTCTGGGATCAGCGCCAGGGCGTGCCGAGGCTCCACGTACAACTCATGGTGCTCAGTACCCAAATAGGCGGCGACAGCCTTGGCGTGGGGGGCCTCGTCATAACCCGACTCCGCGAATCCGATGGAGAAGGTCTTCACCGCCTCGCTGCTGTATTCCTGCATCAACGCCACGACGGTGGAGCTGTCGATGCCGCCCGACAGGAAGCCCCCCAAGGGCACGTCGGACACCAGACGGGCCCGAACCGCCTCGGAGATCACCGCCTCAAGACCCTCTACCGCCTCCCGGTCGCCAGCCCGAAGCGGCTGGCGCAGGCCGGACACGGCCATCGCCCTCGCGTCCCAGTAGCAGGTATCGTCGACCGTGTCGTCGCCCTCGATGGTCACGAAGTGCCCCGGTTCGAGCTTTCGGATCCCGCGATAGATGGACCGCGGCGCGGGCACGTAGCCGAACCGAACGTAGGCCGCCATGCTGTCCCGGTCCAGCTCCCCCCGCCACCGAGGATGGCGGGTGAAGGACTTGGGCTGGGAGCCGAAGAACAGGACTCCGGAGTTCCACCCCCAGTAGACAGGCTTCTTGCCCAGGCGGTCCCGGGCCAGGGTCAGGCGCCGTTCAGCCCGGTCCCAGAGGGCGATGCCAAACATCCCCGTTGTCTGGGCCAGCGTCCTCTCTACTCCCCAGACGGCGAAGGCCTCCAGCAGGACCTCCGTGTCGGAGTGCCCGCGGAAGGAGGCGCCCAGAGCCTCAAGCTTGGGCCGGATGGCCTCGGCGTTGTAAACCTCACCGTTGAACGCGATGACATAGCGCCCGTTGGAAGACACCATGGGCTGGTGGCCCGACTCCGTGAGGTCGATGATGGAGAGTCGCCGGAAGCCCACGGCGTAACCCGCCAGCGGGTCCACCCAGACGCCGCCGTCGTCGGGACCCCGGGCGCGGATGGATTCGGCCATGGCCGTGGCGAGAGCCGCCGCCTCGGATGCACCGTAACGACCCCGCCGGTCCAGGAAGCCAGTGAACCCGCACATCGCAGACGCCCCGCGAAAAGGCCGCCGGCCTAGCCGCTCCGGGCGCCGGCGGCCCGCCTTCTCAAGAGGTACTCGGTGTTGGCCTCGCCCTGGGCGATGCGCACCAGGTCGAAGCCCAACTCCTCGTCGGCGAACTTGAGCACGTCGGCGTCGTGGGAGAACTCCATGGGCCAGCCGCCCACCCAGTCCCGGATGTCGGTGAGGTAGCTCATGCCGCGCTTGAAGCGGTACTCGTACGCCGTCTTGATGACGTCGGAGAGCTTAAGGGGGTTGCGCCCCATCGAGAAGTTCCAGATGTACCACCAGACGAGCCGGGCCCGCCCCAGCTTGGACGAGCGGACGTAGCGCTGTTTGATCTCCAGCCACTCCTCCGCGGTGGGGTTGATCTGCACGTCCGCGGAGTACAGGGCGATGTAGAACAGGCCGCCCTCCCCCACGGGGTACGAGGCGTTGCGGATCGCCGTCCACTGGTCTCCGGTGTGGTGGAGCACACCCCAGGAGTAGACGATGTCGAACTGGCCCAGGGAGCGGACGTAATCGGCATCCAACACTGAGCCCTGCTGCACCGTCCAGTTGTCCGGTGCCCCTGCCTTCTCCGTGCGCAGATACTCGGTGGTGCGCACGGAATCGATGTCGTAGTCAAAGCTGGAGACGCGCTCCGCACCCGCCTGGTAGGCGGCCAAGGAGTGCAGTCCGCTCCCACAGCCGATGTCCAGGAAGCTCTGTCCCTGCAGGTCTTCGACCCCCAGGAAGCCGAGGAGGTGCCTCTTGGAGACGTCCACCTTCCCCTGGCTGAAGCCCTTCTCAATGAAATTCTTCCAGTTCTTGCCGAAGCCGAACCGCAGCTCCTTGGGGTCGTTGTCAGTGCTCATTCGGGGAGTGTCCTTGTAGTCGACATCGGGATCCCGCAGGCAAATCCGCCGGGTGGTTTAAAGTGGGCACGGCGCAGCGTGCCGCTTACGCCTTGTCGATGCGCCGGCGACTGCTGGCATAGGTGGCCAGCGTCTCGTCCAGCATCCGCTCTAGCGCGAAGGTCTCCCGCACGAAGGCCGGGGCCCGCTCGCGGGCATTGGCCCGCCAAGGCGAGTCGTCGAGCACCGCTATCACCCGCTCGGCCAGCCTTTCGGGCGCTTGGGGCCTCACCGCCCACCCCGTAATTCCAGACTCGATGGTCTCCCCCGCGCCACCGGCGTCGGTCGTCACCACGGGCACGCCCAGCGCCTGCGCCTCCAGCAGGACGTTGGGCAGGCCCTCCATGCGCGAGACAAGCAGGAACACGTCCATCAGCGCCAGGGGAAGGGCCGGGCGCTTGACCCGGCCGGGTGTCAGCAGACGCTCGCTGATCCCCAGTCGCTCGGCGAGCGCACGAGCCTCTCCAAGAAGCGGTCCGTCGCCCACCATCAGAAACCGGGCGTCAGGTCGCGCCTGGGCCACCAGGGCTGCGACACGGACCCACAGGAGTGGTCCCTTTTCTTCGCAGAAGCGTAGGACCGTCCCTACCACAGGGCCAGCAGGCCGGATCCCCGCATCCTCTGCCCAGCGACGAACCTCTTCTTTGGGGGGCCGACGGAACTCATCCACCAGTAGGCCGTTGTGAAGCACACTAATTCTGGAGCGCTCTATTCCGAGCCAGCAAGCATAGTCGGTGGCGCCGGCTCGGCTGTTGTTCAGCATCTGCACCCGCGGGTGATCCGCCAGCAACCGGTAGCCACCCCGCATGTAGGGCTGGTAGAGGGCGAAATGGGTCGGGGCGACGCTCCGGGTGCTGAGGACGAGAACGGGCACTCCAACCACCGCGGCGGCGATGCCTGCCTTGATATTGGTCTCATCCTGCCAGGCATGGACCACCTCCGGACGCAGAGTGAGGAATGCCGCCGCGTAGCCGAGGATTCCCTCGGCAATCCAGTAGGGCACCGTCTGGAGGATCGGGTCGAGCCGTTGGCGGACAAGCCTCAGGTCATC
The DNA here is from genome assembly GCA_017999615.1 of Gammaproteobacteria bacterium. Classification (NCBI taxonomy): domain Bacteria; kingdom Pseudomonadati; phylum Pseudomonadota; class Gammaproteobacteria; species Gammaproteobacteria bacterium. The sequence goes on from JAGNLM010000004.1 coordinate 111,446, forward strand.
CTCACGGGCTTCCGGTACCAGATCCTGTACCCGATGGACCGCTACCCCTGCGGCCTGCAGATCCGGAAGAAAGAAGTCATGACCTTCGGCGTCGAGCCGCTCGCAGAGGACGGAGACGTGGTGCCCAGCTGCGCGAACCGCGAGGCCCGCTGCTGTGTTTGCCACCTGCCGCTCCGCCCCTCCACCGCCGAGGCTCGCACTCACCAGCAAGACTCGGTTAGCGGCGAATGCCCCCTTCGGAAGGATCCCGTGCGCAAGCTGGGCGCGCCCCTTCTCAAACGCTTCGTTGTAGCGCCGCTCCGTCAAGCGCCGAAGCAAGGGGGCCAGAAAGGCAATGTTGGGAAGGGTGAACCTGGACCAGGCTCCCCGTTGTCGCGACAGGGCGACAGTAGGCAGTCTGCGTTGGGCGCTAACAACGGCCGCGGCAGCCAAATGCCAGCGCAGATCCCGATCCAGCCAGCCGCGGCGGCCCTTGGGGAAAACCAAGCTCGTAACCCCCCGACGCAGCGCCTCCCTTGCCATCCGAACGCCGACCTGCCCGTGCTCACCGAGGAACAGTATGCGGTGAGCGCAGTGCCCGGGGAGATTCCAGGTGCCGAGGTCAGGCACAAAGTGTCCCACACGCTCAGGGAACTGCGCGGCAGTGGTCTCGTCGGGGCCGTGGGCGATGACAGAGACCTTCGGGTCGTGGCTCAGGACCTTGGCCATGACCCCGTCCGTGACCGGGTAGGGGACCGCGATGGTCAAGTCTTCCTCACCGAACGACTCCCGAACGTCCTCTAGGGCCCGGAGGATCTCCTCCGGGCGAGAGAGTCTCCCGCCGTCCAGACCAAACCCACGTGCCGCTCGCTCCCTCAGCGGCACGGTCATTCCCTTACGTTGCCGGCAGCGGGCGTCAGGCCGGAGCCCACGAGCCAGCGCAGTGTGCCGGAGAGCCCGCGACGCTGCGCCAGGACCGACTCCAGGACGCGCTCCATCTGCGCGGCGGTGCGGCGGATGTCGTATCGCCGGGCGACAGCGGCATGGGCCGGAGACGGGCGCAGGGTCCCGAGCCGCCACCGCCCGACCATGTCAAGTAACGCCTTCCGAGCCCCTGGCACATCCGCCGGCTCCACCACTGGGTACCCCAACTCGTCCATGACATCCCCCACCGCACCCGAGCGCGGCGTGATGCCCAGGATAGGCCTGCCGAGCATCAAGTAGTCCACGAACTTGCTCGGCAGGAACACGCTGTTCTGAGACGAAGCGTCGATGAGCAGAAGCACGTCAGCCCGGGCGGCCTCGCGCAGGCTCTGGAAGTACGCCACTCGGGGCACGAAGCGCACCGTGTCCCCGAGGCCCAGCGACTCCACCAGGTGGACCGTGTCTGGCGGGGTCAATCCCACGAAGACCACCTCCAACGTAGAGCCGTCCACAGAACCGGCGGCCCTTAGCTCGTGCAGGGCCCGCAGCAGGGCGTCGGGCGTGCGCATACCCTGCAGCAATTGTCCCGTAAACACGATCCGCAAGCCGCCCGGCTCCCGTTCTTGCACCGCGCCATCACCGCCGATTGCGGCGTTCAGCATCTCCCGGTCGAAGCCGTGGGGCAGCACGTGGACCTTGCTGCGGTAGCGCGCAGGGTATTTCGCCATGACCAGGTCCGCGGTGCGCTCGGTGACGAACACCAGCGCGTCCGCCCACCGGACCACCTGCGCCTCCAGGCGGCGCTCCACTGCCCGCTCCTCCTCGGTCGCTCGGGTGAAGTAGGGGCTATCCACCCAGGGGTCACTGAAGTGGGCGATCCAGGGCAGGCGCCAGAGCCGCGCCCGCAGCCGCAAGCCGACCATGTGGTCACTCCAGGGCTGCGCGAAGGTCAACAGCACGTCCGCCCCGCCGGCACGCACACAACTCCGGACCGCCTCGGAGGCCCGGTCCACCCAGGCAGCGACCGTCGGGTCCAACGTAATCTTAGGCTCCCGCTGCCGCCGCCAGAGCGACCGCTGGCGGAACGGGTGCTCGGCCGGGGGGTCCGTCATGTCCACCGGGACCGGCAGATAGCTCCCGGAGTAGTAGCTGGCCAACTCCACGTCGTTGACGCCTCCCTCGACCTCCACGCTCGGCTTCAGGCAGACCACGGAACACCGCCAGCCGGACTGCGAGAGCTGCCGCAACAGCCGGGAGACCTGGATGGCCCGGGGAAACAGCATGGGCGGCATGGCCCAGGAGACTGCAATGAGGCGCCTCATACGGACTGCCAACGACGCAGCCAGATCTCCAGCACCGCCAGGTTCCAGAGACGGTGCCGCTGCAGGGTCGTCGCGCCGTCGGCGCTGCCCTCGAGCAGGGTCCGAGCGATGAAGGCGTCTTCGAGCCAGACTCGCAGCAGGGCCTCCGCCCCCGACAGCAGGTCGGTGACGCGCCGCCGCAGTGGCCCGCTCAGCCAGTCGTAGGCCGGCACCGGGAAACCCTGCTTCGGGCGCTCAATGACCACAGAGGGCAGGCGCCGCCGCGCGAACTCCCGCAGCACCCACTTGGTCACCAGCCGCCCGTCCCCGCCCCGGCCCACCTTGCTGGAGGCCGGGGCGCGGGCCGCCCATTCCACCAGCCGGTAGTCCAGGAACGGCGTGCGCAACTCCAGGGAGTTCGCCATGGACATCCGGTCCGCCTTCATCAAAAGGTCTTCCACCAGCCAGTCCTGGCAGTAGGTGTAGAGCACTTGGTGCAGCGGGTGACAAGGTCCCAGGCGCTGGAGCGCCCGACGGACGCCATCCAGGCTGTCCGGCCATGACGCACCACCACGAAAGGCGGCCCGTTTGTCCTCGGAGGAGAGGTAGTTGGTCATGGCGTAGGGGACCGAGGCTTCCCGAATGTCCGGCCAAGGGCCGCCGGCACCCAGTCCCAGGGCCTGCCGCAGTCGAGCGCCGAGGGCACGCCAACCTGTGGGGCGCCGCGCGGCCGCTGCGGCCGACTCCCACGACTCCACCAGGCGGTCGAAGTTGTAGCCGGCAAGGACCTCGTCACTGCCCTCCCCCGACAGCACTACCTTGACCCGTTCTCGCGCCAGGCGTGAGACATAGTAGAGGGGCACCGAGGCCAAGTCGGCCAAGGGTTCGTCTGTGTAGTACGCCATATCCGGCAGAAAGTCCCAGAACTCCTCGACCCCTATCTGCACCACGTGGTGGTCAGCGCCCAGGTGGTTCGCTACGGTCCGGGCGTAGGGGATCTCGTCAGTGGCGGGGCAGTCCCGAAAACCCACCGAGAACATACTGACGCTGGAGGCAACACCCTCGGAAGCCACCGAGGCCACCGCACTGGAGTCCAGTCCTCCGCTGAGAAGGATACCAACGGGCACGTCGGCCACCATGCGCTGGTGCACCGCATCCTCGAACAGAGCCCCGAACTCGTCCACCCAGCGCCCACGGCGCCGAGGACCCTTGACGTACGGGATGTCCCAGTACCGCGTCAGCGCTGGGGCGTTGCCGCGGACGTCCGCCGCCAGCCAATGCGCGGGCGGCAGCTTGTGGATCTGCTCCCACACCGTATCCGGGGCCGGCACGTAGCGCAGGGTCAGGTAGTCCCAAAGGGCCTGGGGTCGGAGGGTCGGAGATTGGGGGCACGCGGCGAGGATGGCCTTGATCTCCGAGCCGAACAGCAACTCCTGGCCGTCCCATCGGTAGTACAGAGGCTTCACCCCGAGCCGGTCGCGCACCAGCCAGAGCCGCTGCCGGCGGGCGTCCCAGATCGCGATAGCGAACATCCCGTTCAGCGCCCGTATGCCGTTGATGCCCTGCTCCTCGTACTGACGCAGGATCACCTCGGTGTCGGACTGGGTCCGAAAGGTGTGACCGCGTCGCCGCAGAGTCTCGCGAAGCTTACGGTAGTTGTAGATCTCACCGTTGAATACGAGCTGCACCGCGCCGTCCGTGCTGGACATGGGCTGGTGTCCCGAGGCCAGGTCGACGATGCTCAGGCGGCGCATCCCCAGACCGATGCCGGGGGCATGAAAGTAGCCCTCTTCGTCGGGACCCCGGTGCACGAGGCTGTCACACATGGCCCTGAGCGTCTCCAGGGCCTCCCCCGGTTCCCGGGTGACGCCGAAGTACCCGGCGATGCCACACATGAAGGCGGCTAGTTTCCCGCCGCCCCTGCCGACGCGTCCCTCTCCGCCAGGGCGACCACGTCGCGGAACTGGAGCGAGGGCACGCCGCGGTCCCGGATGACGTCCAGGGCGCGCAGGAACGGCGCCTGGCCCACCACGTGGGCGGGGTCCACGTAAAGGGACAGGAGGCCCGGTATGCGCTCCTCCGTCAGCCGGCGCACGGTCTCCTCGAACAGCTCGTAGTACTCGTCCTTGAGGGCATACCGCTCGTAGCTGGAAAGGTAAGTCCAGGAGTCCAGCAGGGTCGGGGGGTAGCGGAAGGAGCCAAACAGGGGCACCTCCCACAGGCCGCCTGCGTCGTAGAACGGGCCCCGGGTCAGGGCGCAGTCCGGGATGGTGGTGGAGCAATACCGGTAGCCGAGCCCGCGGGCGGTATCGTAGAGGAGCTCGAGCTGCTCCGGCGCCTGGAAGCACCCGAAGTGGGGCGCCCGGAAGCCCATCGGTGTCCGGCCGGTTACATCCTCCACGATACGATGGCCGGCGTGCATGTCCTCCACCACCGCCTCTCGGGTCATCTCGGAGTAGAAGGTGATGCTGTAGTAGCGGGTGTCCCGCCACTCGGCGTGGGGCAGGGCTCCGTGATTCATGAACTCCGCCCCCTCCTCTGCCAGCCGGCGGTAGGTAGCGGCGCCGCGCCGGAGCTGGATACCGGGGACCGCGAAAGTGGCCCGGATCCCCCGGCGAGCGAGTTCCCCGGAGAAGATCTCGGCGGCCGGGATGTCTTCGTCAGTGTCGCAGTCGAAGGACAGGACCAGGTAAAGGCGGTCCAGTCTGGCCACCCGCGCCAACTCCCCGTACCGCGCCAGACGGGGGTCGACCGCAGGACCGCCAGGCAGATCGACCGATTCCGGCACAACCGCCAGACGTGAGGGCGAGCCTGAGTCGGCAACCTTGCCCCGGAGGGCACCCATCACCATGCTGATCCAACTATTGGCCATCACCCGCCCTCAGGTCGCCTTGCGGCCGGTTATCCACAGGCTCCAGCCCCAGCGCCGGGCGAGTGCCTTCACCACCGGCTCGGGCAAGAGCCTGGAACCAAGCTCCGGGTAGAGGATGTTCAGGACGTTGCGCACGTCCGTGCCCAGCACGCGTACCCGAAGGTCCCGGAACTGCGGGAAAAGGTCGCGGCGCACCTCCCGCAACGTGACCGGCCAAGTGTGGGGGTTGCCCTCGGCCCGGTCACCGTCCCCGTAGCGGCTGGCAAGTCCGAGAGGGTCTAGAAAGGACCGTTCCAAATTCACCAGTCCCTCTTGGTAGCGCACGATGAGGCGGAAGAGCAGCGACTTCCGGTTGTATAGCATCACGCCGACTTCGCCCCCGGGCCGGAGCACCCGGTAGATCTCAGCCACCGCCTCCCGCGTCCCCGACGTGTGGTGCAGAACCCCCCACGAATACGCATAGTCGAACGTGTCGTCCTCGAACGGCAAGGCCTCGGCGTCGGCCTCCTCGATCCTGCCCTCTAGACCGAACAGCTCGAACCGGCGCCGGGTCTGGCGAACCGCCACCGGATTCAGGTCCACGGCGGTCACGGAGGCTCCTTCCCGGGCCCAGTTCATGGCCATACAGCCCATCCCACAACCCACCTCGAGAACGGCTTTGCCCCGGAAGCGCACGTATTCGAACAGGCGCCCGAACCGGTGCGCACCGTCGTGCAAAGGCAGGTTCCACTGGTAGAAGCGCTCGTCCGCCCGGTCGAAGAACTCCGGAGAACCCAGGTCGGCGTTGACCACTTGGCCACCCTCGGACTGGTAGGCGGTGTCGCCGTGGACATCCCCGTAAGTCATGGGGAAGTCGGCCCACCAGCCCTTGATGGCCTCCTTGGTCCGGGCCGCTCGCTGGACAGGGTCGGGCCCCGTCATCTCCGTCCCCTCAGGTGGTCCCACTCGGCCAGCAGATAGCCCGCGGCCGTGAGTGCCAGGGCGGCGGCGTACTCGACGGCCCGCGTGCGGGCAAGCCAGCGGCTCACGGCGAGCCGGCGCCGCGTCCCGGAAGTGAGCCGGAAGACACGTCTGCGGCCGTTGACGACCCAGCACCGGCCCTTGGCCCGGCGAAGCAGCGCCGCCTCGATGGCCTCGCAGCCCAACCCAATAGCATCCGGGTAAACGAGGTAGACGTCGTCGGCAGCGGCTGCGGCCTCGATCACCGAGTCCGCCAGCCGGTCCTCATCCAGGTCAGCCAGCTCGAAGGCCGCCTTGGCCAAGCCCGGGATATCCCGTGCGGCCGCCGCCAGGCGCCGATCGATGACGAGCCGGGGCGCCCTCGCCCCAGGCATCTGCTGGGCCACCAGCGCAAGCTGGTAGCGGAGGTCACGGGGGTTGGCGTAGAAATCCCGGTGGACGCGCCGGTGCCCGACCCACTGCGGCACGCCGAGGCGCAGGGCCCACCGGCTGCCCGGCAGCGGCCCGTCCCGGTCCGCCCCCCGGTAACAGCAGAGCACGAAGAGTGGCGGCGCCGCGTGCTCTGCAACGCCCTCAGGGCCGTTCACGAACGTCCTCCGGCGACCACCTTGGACCGGCCCGCCGGCTCTTCGCCCATCTCCGGTCTTTTGTCCTAGGCATACCGGTCACGGCTACCTCGCCTCCTTGGTGGCGAGCAGGTAGAGCGAGGAGGCCTGGTGGGGCAGCAACACACGCCCCACGGCCTCCAGGGCATCGTCGACCCAGCGGTGCTGGCGGATGCGGCCATCCAGGGCCCAGTCCGGCGGCCCCCAGCCCATGTAGTGGGTCTCCAGCAACCGGAAGCCGGCCTTGATCAGCTTCGAGCCGATAGTGAGCCCCGTGTAGAAGTGCACGTGGTCGGTACCCTTGAGTACCTCGGGAGCGCGGCGGTAGGCCCACTGCCACCACCAGCAGCCCTCGTTGGGGGTGCCCAGGACCAGCAGCCCGCCGGGGGTGAGGATCCGGAGCACGGCCCGCAGGGCGCCGACGTCGTCGGGTACGTGCTCGATGACGTGGTTGAAGAACACCACGTCGAAGCTGTCCGCCGCCGCCGGGTAGTCGAGGATGTCGGCCAGGAAAAGCGTGGCACCGGTCGCGCGACGGGCTGCCCGCAGCAGCCGCAGACCGTTGTAGTCGCTGCCGTAGAGTCGCTCGGCGTGGTCCTTGAGCCAAGCCAGGTTGGTGCCGTCGCCGCAGCCCAGGTCCAGCAGGCGCTCGGCCCTTTCCTGCCCGCGTCCCCGCAGGTGCCGGGCGATGCGCCCCTGGACGTAGCGGCGCCGCTTGCGGAGGTGGTGGTGCCAGGGGCTGACGGACTCGGGCGGCTGCGGTACTGCGTACCATTCCGGGTTGTCCGCCTGGGACTGGGCCAAGCGCTGACGGTGCGCCGCCGGGTCGCGGACCAGGAGCGGGATACCGTCCTCCACCGGGTAGAGCGCGCCGCAGCCTGAGCAACGCCAAGCCTCGGCCGAGGCCTTGAGGCCGGGGGCGCGGCAGGCTAGACAGGCGAACACGTCCGGACCGATCAATGGCGCCGCGCCCCGGCCATGACCTGCCGGTACACCTCTACGTAGACTGCCTCGGTTCTGGCCGGGCTCCAGTGGGCCTGGGCGTGGGCGTAGGCCCGGCGTCCTAAGGCCTCCCGATCGGCGTCGTCCCGGAGCAGACCACCGATGGCCTCGAGGTAGGCATCGGCGGTGTTGTCCACCATCCGCACGAAATCCACCCCGTGCAACTCCGGGACCGGGGGGCCGATGCGCCGGTTGATCACCAGCGGCAAACCCGTCAACAGCCCCTCCAGGACCGACTTGTTGAGTTCCCAGTACTCCGTGTGGACTACGAACATGTCGAAACCGGGCAGCATCGCGCAGAGTTCGTCGTTGGGCACCGAAGGCCGGAACTCCACCCGCTCCACCAGCCCGAGTTCCCGAGCAAGGGCTTCCAGGGCCGGCCTCTGAGGCCCCTCGCCGACGACGGTCAGGCGTACCTCCGACAGCCGCGCCAGGGCGCGCAGGATCTGCTCCGGGTTCTTCTCTGGTATGAGCCGCCCAACGCAGATGAGTCGCGGAGGTTTGCCGAGCCGGTAGTCGGTCTTCTGACGCAGGTCGTGGATGTTCAGGACGTTATAGCAGACACGGTAGCGCCTGATGTTCAGACGCTCCAGATAGGGGACGATCGGCCGGTAGACCGGCAGCACCCGGTCCGCACCGCGCAGCCCGACGCCCTCGATGTACTCGAAGAAGGCGTTGTGCTCTTGCTCCGCCTCGGTCAGCCCCGACTTGACGATGCGCCGGGGCGGATTCACGTCGGGGTTGATGTGCAGGGAAACCACGTAGGGGGTCCCGAGACGCCGCTTGATCCGGCTCGCCAAGTAGGTGTTCCAGTCGGCACCGTGGCACCGGATCAAGTCCGGGCGGATACGGCGAGCGATCTCCACCCCTCCCTCGGCCCAGCGCCGCAGAGCCCGATGCCACCAGCGACGCCACTCGCCGCCCGCGATGATTTCCGGTGCTTCCGGGTGGCTGTGGATCACCAGACGCGCACCGCCGACCATGGCCTGCAAAAGTGCCGTGTCAGGCTGGTCGTCGTTGGTCATGAGCAGGTGGACTTCGTCAAACAGTTGACCCGGATTGTAGTAGAGGGGCTGGATCTCTCCCTTCTCCAGAATTTGGCTTACCCGGTCCGGGACCATAACCAGCAGGCGGGACATAAGTCTCAACTCCTCAGGTCAACTGCCGTCGGGCCCGACGTCCTGACCGAGCACGCATTAGCTTGCCTTCCCCCCTCGCGTCGAAGCAACGATCCAGCCACCTCACCGGCAATAGGCTCTCCCTTGGGAGCCCAGTACACCAAAGCAACGGGATGGAACCCTCGGCAGACACCAAGATTGCTGGTCACTCTCAGACGTCGCGTTTGCGTCTTCGCAGGGTGAGACACAGGCCGTTAGCAACCCAGGGCATCCAGTGGCCCAGGGTGGTTCGAGTCTCAACCCGTTGCCGGTCAATCCACGTCACGCCGGTCCCCGCCAGCGTGTAGCCGAACCACCCGACCTCCGCCAGCCCCGCCTGGGCGCCAAGCCGCCGCAGGTCCTGAATCGAGTATTCCTGATGGTGCTGCGTGTCGCACATCTGCTCCGGCTCGCCCCGCATCCGTAGCACGCGATTGCGCCAGCGAAGGCGGTTGGGCGTGAACACCGCCACGTGGCCACCCTCGGTGCAGACGTCCCGGCAGAAGCCCATGAACGCTCCCGGATCGTCCAGGTGCTCGATGACCTGGAAGCTGACCACGAGATCGAAAGCCCGGTCCCGGGGGAATTCCGCGAAGTCGCTGACCCAGCGGGTCACCCGCGGGTGCGGGTACTCCCGCTCGGCCGCCTCAATGCTCTTCAATGAGTAGTCGATGGCGATGACCTCGCGGACGAACGGGTACTCAGCCATCACCCGATCGTGGAAGCCGCACCCGCAGCCCACGTCCAGAATCGTGGTGGGTTGGATCCGACGGAATAGACGACCTATCTCGTAGCGCCGGACATAGTCCCACTCCGAGGAAATGTAACTGTGCCAGTCCTCAGTCACCAGTTCATCGAAGAACTGGCGCTGATCCCTTACAAAGTTCGGGTAGCGTTCATGCACAGGCATGCTGGCGTAGGCCGTTTGGGAGATGCTATCGGCGACGGCACACGAACAGGTGCCGGAACGCGAACCGGAGCAGGACCGGAAGGCCGCTCACCCATTCGTCGATCATCTTCGACCCGAGCCTCCGGCTCATAACGACCTTCCATCGTGGGTGCAGAAGGGCAGCAAGCCACCGCGGCCGACCCGCCCACAGGGGCAGTATCTGGAAGACACGGTGCTCGACGACCTCTAAACCGCCGTCCCTGAGCATCTGGCGCAGGCGAGTGTAGGGGACGGGGAAGATGGGCGGCCACTCCGTGTAATAGCGCGTACAGTACACGTTGAGCGAAGTGCGATTTCCCATATCCAGAACGCAGACACCGCCACGTTTCAGCACTCGCGACACCTCGGCAATGACGGTCTCAACTTTTGGGATGGCATAGAGAGACGAAAAGCTGTAGAGCAGGCTCACCGAGTCGTCGGCCAGCGGCAACGCCTTGGCGTCCGCAAGGAGAAAGTGGATGTGGGTTATGCTCCGGGCATCAACCTCACCCTGCGCGCGGGTCACGTAGCGCTTGCTGAAGTCGAGCCCCACGCCGAACTCAAATCGGGGAGCGAGGGTCAGCAGGTGCTCGCCCGAGGCGCAGCACAGGTCGACCGCTACGCCTCCATCATAGTGGCGCAGCACGGTCTCCACCTTCGCCTGAAGCAGCCGATCCGCGTATTCGGTAGAGTTCGGTTTTAGCGATGCGCAGATGCGGCTCACCGCATAGGTGTCGCCGTGCTCGTAGGCCTCGCGGATATCGCACTCGATCCCGCGCCCAGACGGCGCGTCGCGCGAAGTACCTGCACTACCGTCGACTTCTGGGTTCAGCGCACCGCCCTCGCCAAGATGTTCCAGAGCCGGTGGGTCCCGCTGCGCAGCCTCGCGGCCAGCCGCCCTGGATGAGAGGACCAAGGTGGGGTGGCAGCCGTGGGTTCAACCGCAGGCCCTGGAACCAGGGGTCCAGACGCATCAGCCATTGCAGGGGTGGAATCCAGTCCAGCCATATCCTGCCACTCCCGAACCCACTTGAAGGACCGATGGAGCTCGCCACCGAACTTGGACTTGAACACCGACAGGCCCCGCTCCTTGTCGGTGCGAGGGAAAGGAAAGACCTCTCCCAATTCGTACCAGCGGCAACCTTCCTGGCGGGCGCCTCGGATCGCCTCCCAGAACAGGAGGTAGTTGATCCCAGCCCCCAGGTGTGCGGTCTCGCAGCAGCCGGTGTGGTACATGCTTGCGTCCGCCATGCGGGCGTCGTTGTGAAAAGCGACTGCAGCTCCCTCCGGGCTGCGACCGACCCACAGTACCGCCCTGCCCCGCGGCCCCATCTCCCGGGCGATGCCCTCGAAGTACGCCCGTGGATGGGGCGTAACCCCGGTGCGCCGGTAGGTCTCCTCGTGGGTCCGGTAGTAGTCGTCAACCTGACCGCTCCAGTCGGTCCGCTCCACGGTGTAGCCCGACGACTGGGCCCGCCGGGCCATCTGGCGGGCGTTCTGGGAGAGCCCGCGCCAGAGGTCTTCCTCCGAAACATCCAGTCGGGTCACCCGGCTCACCGTGGAGGTGTCCCGCAGGCCGTACTCCAAGTACGGGGCAACACCCCAACGGTTCCCAAGGGCGGCCCGCGTGACGGGGCTCTGGGCCATGTCCAACCGGAGCGCACCCACGTCCCGGCAGACATCGAACACGTGCTGGAAGAGCCGATCGCAGGTCCGCCGCCGCAGCCCCGGTGGGACCCCCGCCGCCACCACCGGCCCTGCCCCTCCAAAGCCGGAGGAACCCACCCGCCGCGCGACGGGCTGGTGCTGCAGCGGCAGCACCGCCAGGAGGTCCCCGCCATGGACGATCCCGATACTGTGCTCCTTCAGGCCCCAATCCGGGACCGAGAGGATCAGCCGTTGCCAGCCGGCCAGGGCGAAGACCCAACCCTCGGGCGAACCGTCCACCAGGGCATCCCACGCTTCATCCAGGTCGGCCGTCCTCGGCACAAGCTCCATGGGCTTCTGGCCATTCCTACCGTCAAGGCTTGACTTGGTCTTCCCACTCGCTCCGCTGGGCGATAAATCCCTGGTTCCGCACCAAGCCCTGCATCCCCAGGTAGTCCCCAAGCTGGACCCTCACTCGAGTCGCGTCCGCGATGCAGTCCACCGATTTCAACTCCATGTCGATCAAACCGAAATCAACCATGATGGTGTAGTCCCCGGACACCAATCTGAGTTCGGGGATACGGCACTCCACGATACCCTTTCCTCTCAGGTGAAAAGCGTGCTCCCCGTGGTTGCTGTACAGCACCATCACCCGCTCTTCCTCCAAGGTCTGAAAGAAGACGGTGAAGTAAATGCTGGACGCAGTAGGGACCTCGTATCCGATACGGATGCGCATGGGCTCGCCGGTATTGAAGACGCGCGTCGGGCTCCCGTCATCCTTCCGAGTCTCGATGGACGTGAGGACCACCGTGTCCCGGATTTCGAGGAAGCCATGCGCCCTACGCAGATCCACGTAAGGCGATAACTCGGCAATGTCCACCGGAGCCTCCTCAGGCTCCCGGGTGGTCTCCCTGATGTAGTCGTGGGTGATATCGTCCACCGACCCGCTCTTGACGATGCGGCCTTGCTCGAGCCAGATCGCGCGGGTACAAATGTTCTGAACGGCGGACATACTGTGACTGACGAAGATGACCGTCCGGCCGTCGTGAGCGATGTTGTCGACGCTATGCTTCGTTTTTTTTTGAAACTCCGCGTCACCCACCGCCAGAACCTCGTCCAGCAGCAGGATATCGGAGCGCAACAGCGCAGTGACCGAGTATGCGAGCCGGACGTACATACCGCTCGAGTAGCGCTTGACCGGCACGTCGATGAACGCGCCGACCCCCGAATAGTCGACGATCTCGTCGAAGCGGCGCCGAATCTCATTCTGCTTGATCCCCAGCAGGGCACCGTTCATGAAGATGTTCTCACGCCCGGTGAGGTCCGGATGGAAGCCGGTCCCCACCTCGAGCAGCGAGCCTACCCGTCCGTACAGGTCGGCCCGTCCCTCCGTGGGCATCGTCACACCCGAGAGGATCTTCAGCAATGTGCTCTTGCCAGAGCCGTTGCGCCCAATGACTCCCAGGACCTCACCCCGCTTCAGCTCGAAGGAGACATCCCGAAGGGCCCAGAATGGCTCGCCCTGGTGCCACGGCCGAAGAAAAGGGATGCGGTGCCGCAGCCTGCCCAGACGAGTATCGGGCACAGGCACAGCGCCGGAGCGACCACCCTTGATGTAGTAGCACTTACCAAGCCCCTCAGCCCGGACGGCCACCTCGCCCGTTCCCCTACTGGGCATCGACGGAAGCCCCCTCATGGTACGCGAACATGAAAAGACCCCCGAAAAAGCCGAGGAAGATGGCCGTGCTGACAATGTAGAAGGGCGCCGTGAGGCTTACCGGTTGGGCCAAGAACACCCATCTCGAGAGTTCGATGGCCCAGTACATCGGATTCAGCTGGAACACGAACAGAAAGCGCTCGGGCACCATGCTGGGCGGAAAGAGTATCGGGCTGAAGTAGAAGCCGAGCTGCATCACGATGGTGATAATGGGACGCAGGTCGCGGTACTCCACCATAAGGCCGGCCACCCACAGCCCGATGGCCAGTGACAGGACCGTCACGTAGGCGAGAACCAGGGGCAGCAAGGCCAACCGCCAGGTGGGGGGATGCCCGTAGGCGATGGACATCGCGATGAGGATGGCGATGATGATGATCGAGTCGTAGACGTCCCGGAATACCGACGCGAAGGGCAGCAGGATGCGAGGGAAGTAGACCTTCGAGATGAGGGCCATATGCTCCTGCAGGCAGCCGGCGGCATCCATCGTGGCCTTCGTGAACAGCAACCAGGGGATCAGGGCTGCGAAGACGAAGATCGGGTACGGATAGGGCGTCTCGACTCGAATGAAGACACCGAAGACGATGGCGAGAGTGAGCAGGAGGGCCAGGGGTTCCAGGAATGCCCAGGTAAATCCGAGGGCCATGCCTGAGTACCGCGTGGACACGTTGCGCCACATCAGGAGCCACAGCAGCTCCCGGTGGGACCAGGCGTCTCTCAGACCCAGGTTCCACCAGCGGTACCCCGGTTCTATAACCCTAAAGGGATGAACTTCTTGCACAGGTCCCGACACCGTTCTCGCTTCGACTTTCAATTTTCGAGGTTACGCAGGACGACGAACGCCGGCGCCGCCTGCAGTGAGTTACCAGCGCCTGGGCACACCAACGCTCCAACGTCGCCGGGGCCATGCCCAGTTCGCGCGCCACCTTCACCACCAGAGAGCTCTCCGGCGGCAGCAAGCGGGCCGCCGCCCGCTCCTTGAATACCTGTCCGTATCGGGCCATGTACTCACCTCTCTGCCCGCAAACTTATCGGGCTATCGAGGCGACAACTATCGTGAGGCAGGGGCCAAGGCGCGCCTCGGCTACGACTCCACTCGGCACGGTGGCGATGCCCGTTCGGTTTTCCTTACAGACCGGCATGGACCGCGACATGGACCCCACAACCCATCAACGAATTGTTTTTAAAGTATATTCTCGCCCACCAACACTCTCGCCTTAGATCCATTATGAGAAGAGCGTAACGTTACAGGGTGTCGGCTCGTTTTACAGTCCGCATCGTCTATTGTCGCTGCCGCAAGAAAATACAGGTGTTGGCGGAGTTGGCATATACCATGCTAGGGACAGACGCGACAGCGAATTCTTTGGTTTGAGATAGGCCCCAAGACGGTGCAAAGCCGGAAGACGGCGACAGAGGAACGAGGTCAATCATCATGAAGAAGCGTACATTAGTGACCATCGCCGCGTGCTTGTGCGCCGCCTCCACGCAAGCCTCGGTAGCGGCAGTGCTGGACTTCAACAACCTGGGTCTGGCGGGCGGCGGCCTGATTCCCCAAACGTATGGGGACGAGGCCGGTATTCTCGACGTAAGTTACCGCTCCCTCGCCGGAGTGGGCAATGCTCCAGAGCAGTCGGAGAGTCTTCGCTTCTGGTCGAGCAATCTCACCTATAGTGGCCTCGTCAATGTCGCCTATGCTGGAGCCGTGAACGCCGTAGGTGAGATTACGTTCACGCCAGCGCCAGGCTACATGCTAACCCTGGACTCCTTAGAACTTGGGAGCTACGCAGGGACAGCGAGGAACTCGGTGGTCACTGTCTTTACGGGTGACTACACGCAAGTCCTGTTCTCGACGAACACCCTATCAATAGGCCCCACCGCCGTTACGGTGACACCAGGCGTCAGCAGCGTCGGCCCGATACATCTCCAATTCGGCCCCGAGGCTTACAACGTGGCAATCGACAACGTGCGCTATTTTGCTGAGGTCGCCCCGCCAGTCCATACGCCAATTCCAGCACCGGCGCTGCTTCTGGCCTCGTCCTTGCTAGGCATCGCAGGGCTCGCGAGGCGAAAGACTCGGGCAGAGTAGACTTCTGGACAGAAGTTTGACCTGAAGGGACCGCACGGGGGGCTTTCGGTCTCGGTAGGTTTCGAGCGAATGAGCGCCGGCTGGGGAACGTGTCAGCCGGCGCTGCGTGTTCCAGGCGGGGCGGACAGGAACCGCAAAGCCACGAGTGCCCGTGCGCTCGAGCGCCTCCACTCCTATCCTCCCCTCACCCCGCCGCCTCGATCTGCCCCACCGGCATCTGCACCCGCGTGGCCTGGCCGACGACGTCGAGCAGCACCACCACCCGCTCCTTGCTGGAGCGGGCCTGGAAGATCCCCTCGTAGCCCGCCATCGGGCCTTCGGCGATCCGCACCCGGTCACCGGGCTTGAAGTCGGGGGTCTCGAACTGCTGGATGCCGCTCTCGTCGTCGCGCGACCGGAGCGCCTGGAGCAGCCGGTCCGGCACCTGGGCCGGGAGGTCCCCGAACCGCACCAGGCCGGAGACCCCGAGGGTCGAGCGGATCGGCCCCCAGTTGTCGGTCTGGTCGCTCAGGTGGATGAAGAGATAGCGCGGGAACATCGGCTCCACCAGGCTGACGTACTGGCCCTGGCGGCGCCGACGGGTACGGATGAGCGGCAGGTAGGTCTCGTACCCCTGCCGCTTCAGGTTCTCGACCGCGACGCCTTCCTGGCGCGGCTTGCTGTAGAGGAGGTACCAGGCGAGCACGTTGTCCTTGGGCGGGTCACGCCGTCCTTTCGGGGTAAGCCTGCCGGTGCGGGGGAGCCTGCAGCCCGGGCTCCCCGGGGCACGCTACCGCCCTCCGTTCCCCGGCTTGGCGACTGGCCGGGGAGTATACGGGAACGGGGGAATTGCCCCTACATGACGTGGAGCATCAAGGACATGCGCGGAAACCGCCCCGCGGGGGGCGGCTCACAGCCGGGGGGCAAAGAAGGGGCCTGCGGGCGCCAGGGGCTCAGCCCCGCTCCGGCCTCCCCACCGAGTCGTAGCGGAAGCCCGCCTCCCGCATCCGGCGCGGCTCGTAGACGTTGCGCAGGTCGACGAAGACGTCGCCCCGCATCAGGGCCTTGACCCGCGCCAGGTCGAGGCCGCGGTAGGCGTTCCACTCGGTGAGCAGGACCACGGCGTCGGCTCCGGTCATGGTCTCGTAAATATCGGCGCAGTACTCGATCCCGGGCGGCAGGACCCTCTTCGCCTCCTCCACCCCCTGGGGGTCGTGGGCGCGCACGACGGCCCCCTTCTCCAGCAGGGTCGGCAGGATGGCGAGCGCCGGAGCGTCGCGCATGTCGTCGGTCTCGGGCTTGAAGGTCAGCCCCAGGACGGCGATGGTCTTGCCCGCCTCGTTGCCGCCGAGGGCCGCGCGGATCTTCTTCAGCATCCGCGCCTTCTGGGCGGCGTTGACCTCGACCACGGCCTCCACGATGCGGCTGGAGACCCCGTGCTCCTGGGCGATCCGCACCAGGGCGAGGGTGTCCTTGGGGAAGCAGGAGCCGCCGTAGCCCGGGCCTGGGTGCAGGAACTTACGCCCGATGCGCCCGTCGAGCCCCATCCCGCGGGCGACCGCGTGGACGTCGGCGCCCACCGCCTCGCACAGGGTCGAGATCTCGTTGATGAAGCTGATCTTGGTGGCGAGGAAGGCGTTCGACGCGTACTTGATGAGCTCGGCGCTCTCGAGGCCGGTCGCCAGGATCGGGGTCTCGATCAGGTTCAGCGGGCGGTAGAGCTCGCGCAGCAGGGCCTCGGCCCGGGGGCTCTCGACCCCGATGACGACGCGGTCGGGGCGCATGAAGTCGCCGATGGCCGCGCCCTCGCGCAGGAATTCCGGGTTGGAGGCCACGTCGAAGTCGGCGTCCGGGCGCTCCTCGCGGATGATCCGGGCGACCTGGCGGGCGGTCCCGACCGGCACCGTGGACTTGTCGACGATGACCGTGTAGCCCTGCAGGTGCTTCGCCACGTCGCGGGCCGCGGCGTAGACGTAGGAGAGGTCGGCGTGGCCGTCGCCCCGGCGGGTGGGGGTGCCGACCGCGACGAACACCAGGTCCGCCTCGCCGACCGCGGGCGAGAGCTCGGTGGTGAAGCGCAGCCGGCCCGCCGTCACGTTGCGGGCCATCAGGGCGTCCAGGCCCGGCTCGTAGATGGGCACCTCGCCCCGCTGCAGACGCTCGATCTTGCCCGCGTCCACGTCGACGCAGGTGACGTCCGCCCCGAATTCGGCGAAGCAGGCCCCGGAGACGAGACCGACGTAGCCCGAGCCAATCATCACGACGTTCATGGGGGGTCCTTTTCGCCTACAGCCGCCAGAGCGCCACGCCGTCCGGGATCCGGTCGCGGGGCAGCACCCCCTTCACGTCGGCCACCACCCCCTTGCCGCCGTCCAGGAGCGAGGTGATGAGCCCCCACCCCTCCCGCAGATACGGCTGATGGGCGACGGCGAGGACCACCGCGTGGGCGGGCGCGAGTTGCTCGCGCGGCACCAGGTGCACACCGTACTCCTCGTGGGCCTCGGCCGCGTTCGCCATCGGATCGTGGACCTGGACCAGCACACCGTAATCCTGGAGCTCCTTCACGATGTCGATGACGCGCGTGTTGCGGAGGTCCGGCACGTCCTCCTTGAAGGTGAGCCCGAGGATGGTGACCCGGCTGCCGCGCACGTGGCTGCCCGTCTGGATCAGGCGCTTCACGACCTGGCCCGCCACGTAGGCCCCCATGCCGTCGTTGATCCGCCGCCCCGACAGGATGACCTGGGGGATGTAGCCGAGGACCGAGGCCTTGTGGGTGAGGTAGTAGGGGTCCACGCCGATGCAGTGCCCGCCCACGAGTCCCGGGCGGAAGGGCAGGAAGTTCCACTTGGTGCCGGCGGCGGCCAGCACGTCCAGGGTGTCGATGCCCATCCTGTCGAAGATGAGCGCGAGCTCGTTCATCAGCGCGATGTTCAGGTCGCGCTGGGTGTTCTCGATGACCTTCGCGGCCTCGGCCACCTTGATGGTGGAGGCCCGGTGCACCCCCGCCTGCACCACCGAGGCGTAGACCTCGGCCACGATGTCGAGCGTGCGCGCGTCCTGGCCGGAGACGACCTTGGTGATGGTGGTGAAGCGGTGGACGTGGTCGCCGGGGTTGATGCGCTCGGGCGAGAAGCCGACGGTGAAGTCCTTGCCCGCCTTCAGCCCCGAGAACTTCTCCAGCACCGGGACGCAGTCCTCCTCGGTCGCACCCGGGTAGACGGTCGACTCGTAGACCACGATGTCACCGGCCTTGAGCTGCGAGCCCACGGTCTCCGAGGCCTTGATGACGGGGGTCAGGTCGGGGCGCTTCGCCTCGTCGACGGGCGTGGGCACCGCCACGATGTGGAAGTCCGCCGCCTTCAGGTCCTTGGGGTCGGTGGTGAAGAGGATGTCGGCCTGGGCGAGGTCGGCGTCCTGGACCTCGAGCGTGCTGTCGTGGCCGGCCTTGAGGGCCGCGACCCGCGCCGCGTTGATGTCGAAGCCGACCACCCGCGCCAGCTTGCCGAACGCCACCGCGACGGGCAGGCCGACGTAGCCGAGCCCGACGACCGAGACCTTCCTGTTGTGTGCCATCTAACGGACCCCGTAGTAGTCGAGATACCAGTCCACGAACCGCTGCACGCCCACCTCGATCGGCGTGCTCGGGCGGTAGTCGAAGTCCCGCACCAGGTCGTCGACGTTCGCGAAGGTGTCGGGCACGTCGCCCGGCTGCAGCGGGAGAAGGTTGCGCTCGGCCTTCTTGCCGAGACAGTCCTCGAGCACCTCGATGTAGCGGCGGAGCTCGACGGTGTTGTTGTTGCCGATGTTGTAGAGCCGGTACGGCGCGTAGCTCGTCGCCGAGTCGGGCCGGTCGCCGGACCAGTCCGGGTTGGCCTCGGCCGGGCGGTCGAGCACCCGGATCACGCCCTCGACGATGTCGTCCACGTAGGTGAAGTCGCGCCGGTGGTTGCCGTAGTTGAAGACGTCGATCGGCTTGCCCGCCAGGATGTTCCGGGTGAACAGGAAGAGCGCCATGTCCGGGCGGCCCCAGGGTCCGTACACGGTGAAGAACCGCAGGCCCGTCGTGGGCAGCCCGTAGAGGTGGCTGTAGGTGTGGGCCATCAGCTCGTTCGCCTTCTTGGTCGCGGCGTAGAGCGAGACCGGGTGGTCGACGTTGTCGTGGACCGAGAACGGCAGGTTGGTGTTGGCCCCGTAGACCGAGCTCGAGGAGGCGTAGACGAGGTGGTCCACCTCGTGGTGGCGGCAGCCCTCGAGGATGTTGGTGAACCCGACCAGGTTGGTCTCCACGTAGGCGTAGGGGTTCACCAGCGAGTAGCGCACCCCCGCCTGGGCCGCGAGGTTCACCACCCGCTGGGGCTTCTCGCGATCGAAGAGCTCCCCGATGCCGGCGCGGTCGGCGATGTCGAGCCGCACGTCGGTGAAGTTCGGGTAGGGGGTGAGCTGCGCCAGGCGCGCGTGTTTGAGCGCCGGGTCGTAGTAGTCGTTCAGGTTGTCGACCCCGACCACCTCGTCACCCCGATCCAGGAGGCGGCGGCTCAGCGCAGCGCCGATGAACCCGGCCGAGCCGGTGACGAGGACCTTCATGGCAGGGAGACCTCCCGATGGCGGCAAGCGAGCTGTGTAGCGGCGGCGCGCCCGCGGCCCTGAAGAGGTGGCCGCGGCGCCCACGCAGTATAGCGTCCCGCGCCGCTCCGGCTTTGGCGAGCGGGCCCGGCGGAGGGCTCAGCCCTGGAGCCGGCGCTGGTAGTTGGGGATCAGGTGCGCCGCGATCCGCTGGTGCAGCATGCCCCAGACCTCGTCCACGAGGCTCGCGGTGAGCAGGCCCTCGACCGCCGTGCGCCCCACCTTCCCGAGGGCGTCCGCGAACGCCTGGGGGCTCGGCCCCTGGAGGCGCACCTCGTTCGTGCAGTGGCGATAGGTGTTGGCGACGAGGCTCACCGTCGGCAGCAGCGGGACGGGGTCCTCCACGTCCACGTAGCGGAAGACCCGGTTCGGGAACTCCCGGGCGAAGGCCGCGGCGGCGGCGGCGTTGCCCACCATCGGGGCGCCGAAGGTCACCACCTCGTGCACCGGCAGGAACTGGCGCTGGAAGCGCCAGGCCGCCAGCAGGGCGATGGCCCCGCCGAGGCTGTGGCCGGTGACCCAGAGCGGGCGCTCCTTCGCCTCCAGCGCCTCGCGGACGGCGGCGCTGAGGGGCTCCCAGATCTCGGCCAGCGCCTCCATGAACCCGCGGTGGAAGCGCGCGCCGACCCCGGCGGCCGCGAAGTCCGTGCCGATCCGCCCCTCGGGGATGACCAGCAGGTTGTTGGCGTTGGTGAGCAGCCAGTCCTTGAAGCCGTCGAGGCTCGTGGGTGCCTGGGAGCCGCGGAAGGCCACCACCACCGACTGCTCGTCGGTCGCCAGATAGGCCTGGGTGTTGTCGACGCTGATGAGCCGCGCGGTCATGCCGAGCTCGGCCTGGAAGGCGGCCGCCCCCTCCACCTCGGGGAGGTAGGCGAACTGGCAGGCCTTGGCCAGCAGCCGCACGTTGGGCAGGTGTCCGGGGATCGAGCTGTCGAGGGGCATGGCTTGTCAGTCCTCCTGTGCTCCGCGAGTCAACCAGTGCCGGGGAGGCCGCTCAGCGCAATGCGCGGCGTCCGGTCCGGGCGCCCTTCCAGGCCGCGATCGCCTCCCGGGTCACGCCGGTCCCGCGCAGGTCGAGTTCGACGAGGCCCGGGTGGGGCTCCAGGTGCTGCCGGAAGCCCGCGTCGCTCACCCGGGTGTTGGCGAGCCGCAGGCGCTCGAGCCCGGGGAGCGAGGCCAGCACCGCGAGCCCCGCGTCCGTGACCTGCGTGTCGTTGAGGTCCAACTCCCGGAGCCGGTCGAGACCCTGGAGCTCGCGCAGGGTCTCGTCGGTCACGTCGGCATTCGCCATCTGCAGGACGACCACGTCCCGGCGCTCCCGGAGGATGGCGTAGTCCTTGCGGTCCCAGCCCGTGAGGGTGAGGTGGCGCTCACCGTCCACCCGCGCGTCGCGGGGCCCGAGGTCGACGGGCAGCAGGCGGTTCACGACCGGCGGACCCGCCGCGGCCAGGAGGCCCACGAGGCCGAGGACGAGCGGCACCCGGGAGACGGCGTAGTGCCCGACGGCGAAGAGCAGCCCCGCCGGCGGGAACAGGAGGACGGCCACGCCCCAGGCGGCGCGCTGCCTCCAGGCCACCACCACCATCCAGAGCCAGCCGACCACGAGGAGGGCCAGCCCGATGAGCGTCACGTAGAACAGGTAGTCTTCTTTCATCGCCGGCCAGAGCCTCGGTGCGGTGCGGGCCCGACGCCCCCCCTCACTTGACCATGTCCGAGAGGACCATCACGGTCCAGTAGGGGAAGACCATCAGGATGACGATGGAGAGCAGATACGCCGGAATATAGTAGAAGGCGCTCCGGAATACGGTCTTCAGGGGGATCCCGGACATCCCCGACACCACGTAACAGCAGATGCCCACCGGGGGCATGATGGAGCCCATGGTGGTGACGAGCGTGATGACCTGTCCGAACCAGATGGGGTCGTAGCCGAGCTGGATCGCGAGCGGATAGAAGATCGGCAGCGACACCAGCAGGAACGCCAGCGCGTCCATGATGCAGCCGCCGAGGATGTAGAAGCCGAGGATGACCCAGAGCACCACCCAGGAGGGCAGCTCGAGGGTGCTGATCCACTCGGCGATGCCCGAGGGCAGCCCCGTGACGGTGAGGAACTTGGCGAAGATGAGCGCGCCCGCGACGATCATGAAGACCATGCAGGAGATGCGCAGGGTGGCCAGGATCGCCCCCTGGAGCTTCTTCCAGGAGAGCTTGCCCCGCAGGGTGCTGATGACGATGGCGAGGAAGCTCGCCACCGCCGCGGCCTCGGTGGCGGTCACCAGCCCGGTGAAGAGCGCGTACATGATGACCCCGAAGAGGACGAGGATGTCCAGCGCCTCCGGCAGGGCCCGGAAGCGCTCGCGCCAGGTGCTCCTCGGCCCGGCGGGGCCCCAGTCGGGGTGACGCCAGGTGATGAAGACCACCGTGGCGAGGATGAGCAGGGTCAGGATGACGCTCGGGATGATGTTGCCGAAGAAGAGCTTGCCGATCGGCTGACCGGTGTAGAGCCCGTAGACCACCAGCACGATGCTGGGCGGGATCAGCACCCCGAGGGTCGCGCCGGCCGCCACCGACCCCGCCTTCAGCAGCGGGTGGTACTGGTACTCGCGCATCGCGGGGATCGCCACCGCGCTCATGGTGGCCGCGGTCGCGGTGTTGGAGCCGCTGATGGCCGAGAAGGCCGCCGAGGCCAGGATCGTGGTCATGGCGAGACCGCCCCGCCGGTGCCCGAACCAGCGGTAGGTCGCGTGATAGAGGCCGTCGTTGTAGCCGGCGTAGTGGACGATCTCCCCCACCAGGATGAAGAGCGGGATGACCGTGAGCCCGTAGTTGGAGAAGCTGCCCCAGATCTCGCTCCCCAGCATCGTGAACGCCGCCTCGGGCGAGGTGGCCAGGGCGAAGCCGACGAAGCCCACCAGCAGCATCACGAAGGCGGCCGGGATGCGCAGGAAAAAGAGCATCAGGAGCATCACGGCGATGCCCGTGAGGCCGAGCATCGGGCCGCTCATTCCACGGGCTCCCCGGTCCGGCGGAACGCCTGGAACATCTGGAGGACGAGCACGAGCGTCAGCAGGCCGAACCCGACCGCGACGCCGTAGATGAAGGGATGGAAGGCGAGTTGCAGGGTCTCGGACTTCTCGCCCGCGAGCCGGACGTTCTCGCCCCAGAGGAAGAGCTGCCAGGTCAGGATGCCGAACAGCAGGGCGGCGAGCAGATCGCTCACGGCCGCCAGCACCCGCTTCAACGGCGCCGGGAAGCGCTCGGTGAGGATGTCCACCATGATGTGGTCACGGCGCAGCTGTGTGAATGGCAGGGCGCAGGCGGTCACGAGCGCCCCGAGGAAGGAGACGATCTCGTAGGTCCCGGCGAAGGGGATCTGGAGCACGCGCGAGGCGACGTTGGCGGTGGCCAGCAGCACCAGCAGCACCAGCGCCACGCCGCCCACGACCAGGAGCAGGCGCGAGAGAAAGTTGACGAAGCGTTCCACTCCCGGGCTATTTCCCTTTTTCCCGGCTCGCCTTTTCGTGCTTCGCCTTCAGGGCCCTCACGTCGGAGAGGATCTGCTTGCCATCCAGTCCCTGGGCGCTCACGCGCTGCACGTACGCGTCGGCGAGCGGAGCGAGCCGCGCGTCGATCTCCTTCTGCTCCTCGGCCGGGAGGGTGAACTGGCGCAGCCCGTGCTCCTTGGCCGCCCAGGCGAGCGCCTCCTCGACGTGCTGGTCCACGTACTCGCCGGTCCACACCGACTGCTCGGCCACGAGGTCGTCCATGACCTTCTGCACCTCGGCGGGCAGCGAATTCCACTTCGCCTTGTTCATCACCACGGCAAAGGACACGACCGGGAGATTCACGAGGGTCGCATTGGGCGTGTAGGCCGCGAACTTGAAGTCCTGGAGGATCTCGAGGGAGGAGACGATGCCCTTGACCACCCCCTTCTGGATCGCCTCGGGGGTGTCGGACTGGGGCATGGCCACCGGCACGCCGCCGAGGAGCTTCAGCACCTCGGCGCTGGTGCCGGCCACGCGCAGCTCCATGCCGCTCAGGTCCTTCAGCGACTGCACCGGGGTCCGGGTCATCAGGTTGGTGGGCGGGCAGGTAAAGAGCGCGAGGACCTTGACCTTCTCGAACTCCTTCGGCTGGTGCTTCTGCACCAGGTCCAGCAGCACCTGGCTCGCCACCCGGGCGCTGGTGAAGCCGTGGTGCAGGTCCACCGCCTCGGAGACCGGGAAGCGCCCGGGCTGGTAGCTCATGGCGAAGTTGCCGATGTCGGCGATCCCCGAGGTGACGCCCTCGAGCATGTTCTTGGCGCCGACCAGGGTGCCCCCGGGGAAGGTCTTCACCTTCACCGCGCCGTTCGTGCGCTTCCCCACCTCTTTCGCCCAGCGCTCCATCTGGACGCTGGGGAAGGTGACCGCCGGGGGGAAGTTGGCGTAGGTGAGGGTGATGGTCTCGGCCCTCGCCGGTGCCGCCAGCGCGGCCATCAGGGCCACGAACGCAGAGAAGAATGCACCCGGTCTCATGGCGTACCTCCCGCAATGTGGATCGTTCTTGTAAAACGAGCGGAAAGAATACCAGAATCGCCACCCCCGCAACCCGCCGCGGCGCGCCCTTCTCAAGCCGCGGGCGCCCCTGTAGGATGGCTCCATGAGCAGCAAGCATTTTCCCTTTACGAGGCAGCAGGTTAGCGAGATCGTCGAGCGCTTCCCGACGCCCTTCTACCTCTACGACGAGGCGGCCATCCGCGCCAACGCGAAGCGGATCGCCCGGTTGTTCTCGGTCTTCCCGGGGTTCAAGGAGCACTTCGCGGTCAAGGCCCTGCCGAATCCGTTCCTGCTGAAGGTCCTGGCCGACGAGGGCTTCGGGGCCGACTGCGCGAGCCTGCCGGAGCTCGTGCTCGCCCGCAGGGCGGGGATGTCGGGCGAGGACGTGATGTTCACCTCGAACGAGACGCCGGCACACGAGTACGTGTTCGCGCGGGCCCAGGGCGCGGTCATCAACCTGGACGACATCACCCACATCGACTACCTGGAGAAGGCCTGCGGGATCCCGGAGCTCGTCTCCTGCCGCTACAACCCGGGTCCGCTGAAGGACGGGAACGTCATCATCGGCCGGCCGGAGGAGGCGAAGTACGGATTCACCCGCGAGCAGCTCTTCGAGGGCTACGCGAAGCTGCGGGAGAAGGGTGCGCGGCGCTTCGGGCTGCACACCATGGTCGCGTCGAACGAGCTCTCCGGCGACTACCACGTGGAGACCGCGCGCATCCTCTTCGAGCTCGCGGCGGAGCTGAAGAGGAGGATCGGGATCCGCCTGGAGTTCGTGAACGCGGGCGGCGGCGCGGGGATCCCCTACCGGCCCGAGGAGCAGGAGCTCGACATCGAGTACGTCGCCCGGGGAATGCGCAGGGCCTACGACGAGATCGTCGTGCCCGCGGGACTCGACCCCCTGGGGCTGCGCCTGGAGTGGGGGCGCATCGTCACCGGCCCCTATGGCTGGCTGGTGACGAGGGCCATCCACGAGAAGGCCATCTACCGCAGGTACATCGGGCTGGACTCGTGCATGGCCGATCTGATGCGCCCGGGGATGTACGGGGCCTATCACCACGTCAGCGTTCCCGGCAAGGACGACGCCCCGCGCACGGAGACCTATGACGTCGTCGGCAGCCTCTGCGAGAACAACGACAAGTTCGCCGTGCAGCGCCAGTTGCCGCAGATCGACGTGGGTGACTTCGTCGTGATCCACGACGCCGGGGCGCACGGCCGCGCGATGGGATTCAACTACAACGGCAAGCTGCGCTGCGGGGAGGTCCTGCTGCGCCCGGACGGCACTCTGCTCGGCATCCGCCGCAGCGAGACCATGGAAGACTACTTCGCGACGATCGACTTCGAGGCGCTCGCCGCCTTCGACGCGTAGGGGACGAGGATGATACGGCGCAATCCCGGCTTTTCGAACCTCACCGCGGGCTATCTCTTTCCCGAGATCGCCCGGCGCCGCAGGGCCTACTTGGCCGCGCATCCGGACGCGAAGCTCATCAGCCTCGGCATCGGGGACACGACCGAGCCGATCCCCCCGCACGTGGACCGGCGGATGGCCGAATACGTGCAGCGGCTGGGCACCGTCGAGGGCTATTCCGGCTACGGCGACGAGCAGGGACTCACCGCGCTACGCGAGCGCATCGCCGAGGTGTTCTACGCGGGGAGCGTCGCGGCACAGGAGGTCTTCGTCTCGGACGGCGCCAAGTGCGACATCGGGCGCCTGCAGCTGCTCTTCGGCCGGGGCGTGGAGGTCGCGGTGCAGGACCCCTCTTACCCCGTCTACGTGGACGGCTCGGTCATCATCGGCGCCGCCGGACCCTACGAGGACGGCACGAGCGGCGGGCGCCCCGGCTACCGGGGTATCCGCTATCTCCCCTGCACCGCCGCCAACGGCTATTTCCCCGATCTCGAGGCGCTTCCCGAGAATGGGCTCGTCTACTTCTGCTCGCCGAACAACCCCACCGGGGCGGTCGCGACGAAGGCCCAGCTCGCCGCCCTCGTGCGCGCCGCGACCGCGAAGGGCTCGCTCATCGTCTACGACGCGGCCTACGCGGAATTCATCCGCGACCCGGCCCTGCCCCGTTCGATCTACGAGGTGGAAGGCGCGCGGGCGTGCGCCATCGAGGTCAATTCCTTCTCGAAGACGATCGGCTTCACGGGCGTGCGCCTCGGCTGGACGGTGGTGCCCCGGGAGCTCGCGTACGCCGACGGCTCCTCGATCCACGCGGACTGGAACCGCGTGTGCACCACCGTGTTCAACGGCGCGTGCAACGTGAGCCAGCACGGCGGCCTCGCCGCCCTCGAGCCCGAGGGCCTGGCGGAGATGCGCACCCTGACCGACTTCTATCTCGGCAACGCGGCCCTCATCCGGCGCGCCCTCGAGCAGCTTCGGATCACCTGCATCGGCGGCGACAACGCCCCCTACATCTGGGCGCACTTCCCGGGCCGCTCCAGCTGGGAGGTGTTTGCCGATATCCTCGACCGCTGCCACGTGGTGACGACGCCGGGGTCGGGCTTCGGCCCCGCGGGCGAGGGCTTCGTTCGGTTCTCCGCCTTCGGCCACCGGGAGAACGTGATCGAGGCCTGCCGCCGCCTCGAGAGGCTCGGAGCCTAGGGACCGGGCCAGCGCGGGCACCCGGCCCGCGGGACGGATCCGCCCAACGCCCTGCCCGTGCCCCGCACCCCTGACCCGCGGTCCGCCCCTGCCCTCGCCCCCGGCGTGCGCCGCCGGGAGGTCTGGGCCTGGGCGATGTACGACTTCGCCAACTCCAGCTACACGACCATCGTCATCACGGCCGTATTCAACGCCTGGTTCGTCTCGGGCATCGCCCGCAACGCCGAGTGGGCGACGCTCTCCTGGACCACCGCGCTCTCGGTCTCCTACGCCCTCATCATGGCGACCGCCCCGGCGCTCGGGGCCTGGGCCGACGCCCACGCCGCGAAGAAACGGCTCCTGCTGGTGACCACCGCCGGTTGCGTCGTCGCCACCGCCGCGCTCGCGCTCGCTGGACCGGGCGACGTCGCGCTCGCGCTCGTCCTCGTCGTGGTCTCCAACTACTTCTTCGGCAGCGGCGAGAACCTCATTGCCGCGTTCCTGCCGGAGCTCGCGAGCGCGCAGGGGCTGGGGCGGGTGTCGGGCTGGGGTTGGGCGCTCGGCTACGTCGGCGGGCTCGTGAGTCTCGCGCTCTCCCTCGGTTGGCTCGCCTGGGCCGAGGCACACGGCGTCGCCAACGAGGCCGCCGTGCCCGTGACGCTCGTGATCACTGCCCTCCTCTTCGCTACGGCCGCCCTGCCGACCTTCCTGCTGCTGCAGGAGCGCGCCGTGCCGCGGGGCGGTCCGGTCGCCCGGCAGGCGCTCGCCGGCGCCCTCGCCCGGCTGCGCCAGGGCCTGCGCGACACGGGGCGCTACGTGGACATGCGCCGATTCCTCGTCTGCATCGTCTTCTACCAGGCCGGGATCCAGGCGGTCGTCGCGCTCGCCGGGATCTACGCGCAGCAGGCGATGGGCTTCACGCTGCCCCAGATCATCACCCTCATCGCCGTGGTCAACGTCACCGCCGTCCTCGGCGCCCTCGCCTTCGGCCATCTGCAGGACCGCCTGGGGCACGTGCGCACGCTCGGGCTGACACTGCTCGGGTGGATCGCGATGGTCCTGCTCGCCTGGGCGGCGACGACCCCGCCGCTCTTCTGGGTCTCCGCCAACCTGGCGGGGCTCTGCATGGGCGCGAGCCAGTCGGCCGGCCGCGCCCTCGTCGGCTGGCTCGCCCCGCAGGCGCGGCGCGCCGAGTTCTTCGGGCTGTGGGGACTCGCGGTGAAGCTCTCTTCGATCCTGGGCCCGCTGACCTACGGGGTCGCCAGTTGGCTCTCCGGCGGCGACCACCGCTTCGCCATCCTGCTCACCGGGAGCTATTTTCTGCTGGGCCTGCTGGTGCTCGCGGGGATTGACGTGGCGCGTGGGCGCCGGGCGGCGATCAGCGGAACGGCGTCATGATGGTCTCGGGCCGGACCATCTTCCCCATGTCGTAGCTGACCCGATTCATCGTGTCGCGGATCATGGCCATGGAGCCGTTCATGGAGGCCATCAGGACGTCCATCTGCTGCATGGCCTGCGACATCTCGCCCACGTCGTTCGTCATCGTGCCGACGTTCGTGTGCATGGTGTTCATGTCCCGGCCCATGATGCCCATGGCCGCGGTCGTGTAATCCATCCCGCCGCGGACGGCGTGCAGGTCCCCGCTCATCTTCGCCGTACCGTCCTCCAGGACCCCGCGCATGACCTGTGTCCTTCCGGTCATCGCCCCCATGTCCTGGGACATGGAGGTCACGTCCTTCCCCATCTGGCGCACGGACTGCGTCATGTTCGTCATGTCGCCTCCCATGCTCCACATGAAGAGCCCCATGCCGAGACCGGCCCCGGCGAGCGCACTGAGCAGAATGCCGGCCAACGCGACCTGGGCGATCGAAAATCCCCTGGGCTCTTCTGAGGTAGTCGACACGGCAGGGCTCCTCCTCACGCTCGGGTGCCGGGGTCTCGACCCCGCTTCTTTGACGTTGGTGGACACTGGCGACACCCGATGCCGCGCGGAATCCTGGCCCCGCCGCCGGGCTGCCCCCTCACTTTAGCAGGGATCGACCCGCCCTGGAGCAGGGAGCCTCGGGGGAAATCAGACCTCCGGGGGTTGACCTGATTCATGTCAAGCGCGAGCATCCCTGCCTCACGGGCGGTCACCCAGCGCGCGCCCACCCCCGGGGGAGACGGCCAGGTCGGGGGGTGCTTATACTGGGTGGGAACGACACACATCGGCAGCGGGGTCGCGAGAACGAAATGTACACGCTCATCATCTTGGCAATCGGCGTATTCATCGGCTGGAACCTTCCGCAGCCGGCCTGGGCGCGGGACTTCCAGAACTGGGCCGTGCAGTCCGTGCGGACTGTGGTTGCGAAGATCAATCAGCGCACCTGAGCAGGGACAGCACACCGGGCAGGGCCGGCGCACCAGGCAGGGTCTGCCGGCAGCGCCCGTGCCAGGGCCCGGCGGGGGACTGCCCGTGCGGATGGGGAAGAACCCCCTCAGGGGGCTGGCCCGTCGGGCTCCGATAGACGCACGAGCATGACCGGCGCGGCGGCGTTCTGGGCGACGCGGTGGGCCGTCGATCCGAGGAGGATCTCGCCCACCGTCGTGTGACTGTGCGCACCCATGACGATCAGGTCGGCCGTGAGGCGCGCCGCCTCCTGGACGATGACCTCGAACGGCCTTCCCCGCAGGACCCGGACCTCCGCCACCAGGTTTCGCCCGTCCGCCCCCGGGCGCCCTTCTCGCTCGAGGAATTTCCGCACCAGCGCCCGCACCTCGTCCTGCACCTTCTGCCAACGTTCCCCGGCCTGCCGCGCCACCTCCGTCCCGGCGTAGAGCTCGAACATGTGCTGCGCCGAGGGCCCGAGTGGCTCCACGACGTGCAGGACCACGACGTCCCCGCCGTAGCGGTTGGCGATGCTCAGGGCGTGGCGCAGGACCTGGGGGGCGGTGTGACCCAGGTCCGTGGCGCAGAGGATCTTCCTGTATTCGGGCAGCATGGGCGCCTCCTCAGGGCATGAAGACCGCCGGCAGCCAGAGCGAGATCTGGGGGAACAGCAGCAGCGCGAGCAGGATAAGGGCCATCCCGGCGAGGTGGGGATAGATGCCCCGGTAGATCGTGCCGACCGGGGTTCCGGTGACCCCCGAGACGACGAAGGCGTTGATGGCCACGGGGGGCAGCACCACCCCGATCATCGTCACCACGGAGACGATGACCCCGAACCACACCGGGTCGTAGCCCAACTCCAGGACCACCGGCAGGAAGATCGGCGTGGCCAGGATCATGAACGCCAGGTCCTCGATGAACGACCCGCCGATCAGGTAGACCACGACGATCGCCAGCATCACCGCCAAAGGCGGCAGGGCGAGGGAGCCGAGCCACTCCGCGACCCGCATCGGGACCTGGGTGACCACGAAGAAGTGCCCCATGATGGTCGCCCCCGCGATGAGCGTGATGACCATCGTCGCGATGCGCAGGGAATCGAGCAGTGACTTGGCGAACTGGCGCGCGTCGATGTCCCGGCGCGCCAGCGTCAGCATCAGGACCGCGAAGCTGCCGATGCTTCCCGCCTCGGTGGGCGTGAAGAAGCCCGTCATCAGCCCACCGATGACCAGCAGGAAGAGGACGGCCACCCAGAAGAGCGGCGGCAGCGACCGCAGGCGCGCGCCCCAGCCCGACCGCTCGCCCGCCGGGCCGAGGGTGGGGTTGAGGCGGCACCAGCCGTAGATGGTGAGCGCGAAGGACACCGCGATCATCAGGCCCGGGATGATGCCGGCGAGGAACAGCTTGCCGATCGAGGTCTCGGTCAGGATCCCGTAGACGATCAGGGTCACGCTCGGCGGTATCAGCACCCCCAGGGTCCCGACCGTGGCCACCGTTCCGGTGGAGAGACGCCGGTCGTAGCCGTAGCGCTCCATCTCCGGGACCGCGACGGTGGCGAAGGTCGCAGCGGTGGCGGGCGAGGAGCCGCAGATCGCCTTGAACGCGGTGGCAGCCGCCACCGTGCCCATCGCGAGCCCCCCGGGCACGTGCCCGAGGAACCGGTAGGCGCTCTCGTAGAGGCTGCGGGCGATGCCGCCGACGGCCCCGATCTGTCCCATCAGCACGAACAGCGGGATCACCGTGAAGCCGTACGAACTGAACACGCTGAAGATGTCCTTCGCCATCATGTTCAGCGCCGCGTCGGCGTTCACCATCATGGCGAAGCCGGTGCCGCCGGCAATCGCCATCGCGAAACCCACCTCCACGCCGAGGCCGAACAGGACGAAGAGCAGGAGGATGACGAGTCCTCCGACCTCTGCGGGGCTCATGTCTGCCCCTCCGGGCGCGCCACGGCGGTCGCCGCCAGCACCAGGCTCTCCAGGGCACAGGCCAGGGCGATGGCGAAGGCCAGCAGCCACATCGGCAGGTTGAGGAGCGGCGTGACGTCGCCGCTGCGCTTCAGGTCGAAGCCCATCGCGGCGAGGTTCCAGGCCAGGACAGCGAAGAGCGTGACCCCGACCGCGCGCGTCAACACCGACAGGAGCCGGCCCGGGCCGGGCCGCAGGTGGCGGGCGAGAAAGTCCATGAGCACCTGGCCGCGGTCGAGCGAGGTCTGGGGAAGGGAGAACCCGATCGCGAGCGCGCCGAGGAACCCCACCAGTTCGTAGGTGCCGACGATGGGCTGCCGGAACGAGCGCAGCACCACGTCGGCCACGGTGAGAAACATCATCGACGCCAGAGCGACGGCTCCGGCCCAGTGCAGCGCCCGGGCCAGCGGGCGAACGAGAGCAAGCATGGCCGTCCCCGGCTCGTCTCTAGGGATTCGCCTTGAGCCAGTCCAACACGAACTTCAGGGCCTCCTCCCCGGGCAGGCCCTTCGCCTTCGCAGCGGTGACGTAGTCGTTCAGGACCGGCTTGACCCGCTCGGCCCAACGGGCGTCCTCGGCCTGCGACAACTCGATGGTCTTCACCCCCTTGGAGAGCGCGAATTCGGCGCCGACCTTGTCGAAGTCGTCCCAGGCCTTGCCCGCGCGGTCGATCCACTCGCGATTGACCGCCTCGATGGCCTCCTGCGCGGCCTTCGGCAGGGAATCCCACTTCCCGCGGTTCATCGCCACGAAGAAACCGACCGAATAGGAGGACCCGAGGTTGCGCGTCGTGTACTTCACCACCTCGGCGTACTTCCAACCCTTGAGGGTCTCGACCGGGGAGACGAGCCCTTCGACGACCCCCTTCTGGAGGGCGTCGTAGGCCTCGTTCTGGGGCATGGCCACGGGGGTGGCGCCGAGGGCCGCGACGACCTTGGCGCTGGTACCGGTTCCCCGGATCTTCAGGCCCGCGAGGTCCTCGAGCTTCTCGACCGGTTTCTTCGTGTGCAGGATCCCCGGCCCGTGGGCCATCAGGAACATGATCTTGACGTCGGAGAGCTCCTTCGGCTGGAACTTCGCGTAATACGCGTTCGCCAGACGGGTCGCCTGCAGGCCGCTCGTATACCCGACCGGCAGGTCCAGGACCTCGGTGAGCGGGAACCGGCCCTTCGAGTAGCTCAGCACCGACATGCCGAGGTCGGAGATCCCCTTGACCACCCCGTCGTAGGTCTGGTCGGCGGGGGTGAGCGTGGCGCCGGCGAAGATGTTGATCTTCACCGCACCGTGGGTGCGCTTCTCCACTTCCCGCGCCCACTCGGTCGCGAGCAGGGTGTGCCCGTGGGTCGCGGGGAAGAAGATCGAGTAGTTGAGCTCCAGCGGCTTGTCCGCCGCGTGGGCCGTCGGCAGCCCGGCGGAGACGATGCAAAGCAGTATCGAGAACAGCGTTCTCACGGTCGATGCCCTCCCTTCCCGGTCACGGTCCCCAGGAGGCCTCTGGCGGTGCGCCCGGCTGCCCCCCCTCGCCCTGCCCCGACCGCCCATTGTCGTGCACGGCCACCACGGGTTGTCAATGGTGGCGTGGGGTGCCGCCGTCGAGGGGCTGCCCCCTCGGGGCACTCAGGGGCGATAGCCGTCGGTGAGCGTCTTCATGAACGCGACGATCGCGGCCTCCTCTTCGGGCGTCAGCCCGAGGTCCCCCATCTCCTCGGTGTTGACGTTCTCCCCCATCTCGGGCTCGGGCCACGCCGGGTCCACGTCCCGCGTGTTGTAGAAGTGCACGATCTCCTCGAGGCTCTTGAAGTACCCGTTGTGCCCGTACACCTTCACGAACTCGGGTGACGGACGCTGGTCCACGTTGCGCAGCGTGGGCACCTTGTGCTTGCCCCACTCCTCCTCCGCCACGCCCGCGTGCTCCGTCTTCGCGAGAAATCCGCCGAGCCCGGGGTCGACCCAATCCTTGCCGTCCGGGTTCCACTCTCCGGGCATCCCGTAGTAGGGATTGGCGGGGTTGCGCGGGATCCCGAGATTGTCGTAGGTGAAATCCGTGAACAGCGGTGGCAACCCGCCCTCCCTCGGCGCGCTGAGGTGGCAGGCGTTGCAGAGCCCCTTGCCCTCGAAGAGCTCGAGACCCCACGCCTCCTGTCGGGTGAGGGTCGCCTGTCCCTTCAGGTAGTGGTCGTATTTCGAGGTGAAAGGGTTCAGCTCGGCGGAGCGCTCGTAGGCGGCGATGGCACGCGCGACCCGCTCGTAGGCCCCGACTGAGTCGCGCTCGCAGTCGAGCGAGCCCCGGCCCCAGACCTCCTCGAAGAGCCCCGCATACGCGCCCCGAGCGACCTTCTCGCAGACACCCTTCGCGTCGGCGACGTTCTGCTCCAGCGGGTTCAGGAACGGCCCCTGCGCCTGCTCGGCGAGCGGGTCCCCGAGGGTCCACCCGCTGGCGCGCCCGTCCCAGAACATGCCCCCGACCCAGACCCCCTCGGCCTTGTCGTAGTGGAGCACGGGGCTCTCGCCCCCATAGGCGGCGGTGGGCGGCTTGCGATCGCCGAAGCGCGTGGGTACCGCGCCGGGGTACACGGCGGTCGCCGCGTTGACGGCGCTGTCCGAACCGGTGAAGCCTGCGTGGGGACCGTGGCAGGTGGCACAGCTCTGTCCGGGCGGCGTCGACAGGTTGGCGTCGAAGAACAGGGCCTTGCCCAACCGCTCGAGGGGCGAGAGCTCCGCCGCCGCTGCACCCCAGGCGAGAAACACCACGACGGCCGCACCCGCGAGGCGCGGACCGGGAACCCCTGCGAAATCGCCCCTTACCATCTCTGCCGACCTCCCAGGCGGGGACCAACGGTGCAGGAGGGACGGGGCTCACTCGCTCCGGATGAGCTCCTCGTGGGACTGTAGCACGGCCAGCTCGCGCCCGAGCCTCTCCAGGTCCACGTGCTCGGCGTCGACCGAGTTGCGGCGCCAGTCGAGGAGACAGTAATCGCACTGCCCCTCTTCCGCGCCCGCCCCGAGACGCCGGAGCAACGCCTGGGCGCCGCGCTTCAGCTTGCGGTTGATACGGGCCACGAGCGCCTGCTCGGAGACCTTGAGCTTCATGGCCGTGCCGGGTGGAGTCCCATCCGCTTAGTGAATCCCGGCCACGTAACGCAAGTATTGCCAGGTTGTATCAAATCGTTACGGCAACCTCACTCGCCCCTCCTCGGGTGAGTTCTCGAACAGGCGGGGTAATCCGCTGGCGCACCGAGAGAAACCGGATCTATCCACAGCTTCTGTGGATAACTCTGTGGAGATCCTGCTGCGAAAACCCCGAGCGGCCGCACGAAGATTTAGTTCGTTTCAGTTTGACGCTTTCCCGAGCAAATCCGGAAAATCCACTCCAGATCAAAAGGTTGTATTGTCTTGAACGAGTTCGGGCAGGCTCGCGATTGTTTTCGTCCCAGAATCGGGAGGAGAGCCCCGGCCCACCTGTGCATGAAGGCAGGTCGAGGCTTGACAATCCTGGCCAACGAGAGAAACCGAGGGCGCCGAACCCGGCTGCGGGAGGCGCAACCTGGCTGCACCGTCAGCCCCCCCGCGCCGCCCTCGCCCGGCGCTCCTCGCGCTTCTTGCGGATCATGGCGGTGTCGGCCGCCATGTCGAGATAGCTCGCCTTCAACGCACCGTCGAAGTCCGTCACCTCCCCGCCCTGCTCGGCCTTCACGGCCTCGGCCACCTCGCGCGAGGCGTACGCGTACTTGCTGGTGCGGCTCATGACCGGAGGCAGCTTCGAGCCGACCAGGTAAACGGCCTTGTCCGCGTCCAGGAGCGGCACCACCTCGTCCTTCGCGCCCGCGTCGGCCGCGTAGAGGGCCTTCGGCGTGAGGTCCATGTTGACCGAGAGGCTGAGCGCGGTGCAGTGCACCGAGCAGGTGGCGTCCACCCGGCCGTCGCCGTACCACACCAGCTGGCGGGTGCGGTGGAACTGCTTGCGGTCCATCCCGCAGTAGGGGCACTTCGGGTACTTGGCGAGCTCGTCCTTCAGGGGCTCGGCGTCGGGCGCCGTCTTCGGCTGGAACTGCAGCGGGGTGCCCTCCCCCGGGCAGGCCTGTCCCGCCAATGCCGCGGGCGCCAGGGCGCCGAGACCCCCCACAGCCCCGGCTGCCAACATCATCTGCAGCGCCGCACGGCGCCCCTTCCCCTGCAGTGTCTCCATGATCTCTCTCCGGTATGCGCGCATTCCCAGGCCGTACAAACGCCCGGGACCAGAGTGTAATTCATGATTATTGAGTGGACACCAGAAACCGCTCCCCGCGCGCAGGGCCGGAGAGCCCATCGGGAGTCGGGCAGGACGAGCAACCGCAGCACGGTCCGGGGCAGAGCGCCCCGGACCGTGCTGCGGCCCGGTTCTCTACGTAGAGCTCTCCGGAGACGGGCCCTCAGGTGCGCTGGTCGGCCGGCACCAGGTACCCCACCTGCTTCCCGCGCCCGCCCTTCACCAGGCTCGTCAGCGCACCGGCGCCGATGAACGCCCAGAAGAGCGGCTCGATCCAGGTGTGCTCCATCTGACTGCCCGGACCGAGCAC
The DNA here is from genome assembly GCA_017999615.1 of Gammaproteobacteria bacterium. Taxonomy (NCBI): domain Bacteria; kingdom Pseudomonadati; phylum Pseudomonadota; class Gammaproteobacteria; species Gammaproteobacteria bacterium. The sequence goes on from JAGNLM010000004.1 coordinate 147,230, forward strand.
CACCACGGACCCAACGCCGAGCAGGGTCGCCGCCACCAGTCCTGTGAGAAGGTATGTCATGGTCTTCATCTCCCCATTGCCAGTTTTCAATGACGCCATTAGGCCTGAGAGATGTTCCGCAAGGATTTCCCATCTGTGACAACTTGTTGCAGCCACGGCGTTGCCGTTGCAACGGACCACCCGACGGAAGGCGCCCGAAATGGGCGAGCGGGAAGACGGGGCAGAGCGTCCACGAGCCGCTCCAGGGCATTTGCCCGTACCACCGCCGGACCCACGGAGTGGGTCCAGTGGTTAGTGAGCACTATCGCGATGAGTCTTCGAAATTGGCGTCCCCAACGGGATTCGAACCCGTGTCGTCACCTTGAAAGTGTTGCAAACCTCTCCGCCTACGTCCGCCGCTGTTTGCATAACCCGTTGTAAGGTCTACACTCTGTCCGTAGAGGTCCGCCGGAGTGCTCACTTTTCCAGCATCATCCGGCGACTAACTGGCGACTAGGTGGGAGGGGGCGGACATGGCACGGGCGACACGGGCAAGCGGTCTAGAGACCCGGGCGGCGAGGGACCGGATCCCCGTCGGACCCGCCTACCACTGGATCATGATCGGGGCCGGGCTCTCGCTCGGCTACCGGAAGGGGGCGAAGGCGCGCCGCTGGTACGCCCGGTTCACCGACCCCGCCGGGGTCGAGCGAAAGCCGGTGCTCGGCACGGCCGACGACTTCCTCGACCCGGACGGCGAGCGGGTCCTCTCCTACTTTCAGGCGCAGGACCGGGCGCGTGCCGCCCTCACCGAGGCCCTCGCGCCGAAGCCCGAACCCGCGGCGCCGCCCGAGGCCCCCTACACCGTCGCCGACGCTATGTCGGCATACCTCGACTGGCTCGACCTGCACCGGGCGAAAACCACGGCGAAGGGGTCGCGGATCATGTCCGCCGCGCACATAGGGCCGACTCTCGGCACGATCCACCTCGACGACCTGACGACGCCGAAGGTTCGCGACTGGCTCGCCGCCCTCGCGCGGGCCCCGGCCCGGCGCCGCCGCAAAGCCGGAGCCCCGGCGCCGAAGCCCGTGAAACCGGCCGGCTCCGTCGACCCGGAGACTCTCCGCCGGCGGAAGGCAACCGCTAACCGCGTGTTCTCGCTGCTGCGTGCCGCCCTGAACCACGCATGGAGCAACGGCAAGGCGCCCTCCGCAGATGCGTGGAAGCGGGTTAAGCCGTTCGACCGCACCGACAAGGCGCGCGTGCGCTATATCTCCGTCGAGGAGGTCCGCCGGCTGATCAACGCGGCCGATCCCGACTTCCGGCCCCTGGTCCGGGCCGCCGTGCTGACCGGGGCACGCTATGCCGAGCTCCGGGGCGTGCGGGCCGGAGACTTCCACCCCGACGCGCAGACGCTACGGATCGCGGAGCCGAAGTCGGGCCGGGTCCGGTATGTCCCCCTGACCACCGAGGGCGTCGCCCTGTTCGAGGAGCTCACCGCCGGCCGGCCGGCCGACGCGCCCGTGTTCGTGCGCACCGACGGCAAGCCGTGGGCGCAGGACTGGCAGATCCGCCCCATGCGCGCGGCGAGCGAGCGAGCGGGGATCAGCCCCCCAGTTCACTTCCACCTGCTCCGCCACGCCTACGGGTCGCTGCTCGCCCGGGCGGGGACGCCCCTGCAAGTGATCGCCGCCGCCCTCGGGCATGGCGACACGCGCATGACCCATCGGCACTACGCCCACCTGCAACCCGACTTCGTGGCGCAGACGGTGCGGGCGAACCTGCCGACCTTCGCCGAGGCCCCGACCCCGCCGAAGGTCCGCCGGCTCCGGCGCAAGGGGGCGTGACCGTGGCCGCCCCCCTCGATCCCTTTCGCGCGTGGCGAAGGATCGTAGAGTCGGCGACCCCGGGCCGGAGGCGCCGCACCACTCCCCAGCGGCGCCCCGACCCCGGGCCGGAGGCGCGGGCCCTGGTCGCCGCCGTGCTCGCCCGTGAGCACGTCTACCGGCCGATCGCTGCGGCCGACTGGCCCCGGGCAGAGCCCGTGGCGCGGTCCGGCGCGTTCCTGCACCTCGCCGAGGCCCTCGCGCGCGCGAACCCCTGGCCCAGCGGGGCCGCGCAACCGCTCGCGGAGCAAGTGCTCGAAAAGCTCGCCGCGGCCGGGGTCGACCCCGAGGCCGAGGCCGTTGACTGGCACGAGGTCGCGGCCGCTCGGGATCGTGCCGCCGCGCGGCTCGCCGAGGTCGCCGACACGCTCGGAGCGTTCTACGGCGCGCCGCCGCCGGAGCCCCTGGATCGCGTTCTGCGGGCCGTAGGCGAAGCCGCCGAGGGCATGAGCACCCCGGCATGGGTCCGCTACGCCGTCGCGTTTCTAGCACGCCGAGGCGCCCTTGCGGGGGTGCTCCGGTTGGCGGCCGAGGCACTCGCCGAGGCTCACCCCGCCTTGCTGGTCGGCGACGCCCGGCGCGCCCGCTCCCACCGGCTCCCGCTGTGGCGTCGGTTCGGGCGCAGGGGCGGAGCTGCCGACGCCGGCGGTCGTGCTCGGGGTGCCCTCGCCCGTGAGATGGCGGTCTACCTGCCGCCCGACGCCCCCGGCCGACTGACGACGATCGCGGAGTTGCTCACCGCTGCCGGGCTCCCAACGACACCCGCGACCGTCCGCAGACTGATCACCCGTCACTAAGACGTTTCCCGCCCTCCGGCGGCCGGTTTCCTCTTAGCGGGGCCGGCCGATGATGCTCGTCCCGGGTTCACCGGAGACGAGCACACATGACCGCTTCTACAACCGCTTGGCCGACCAATATCGAGGGGCTCGGGCCCGTCGATCCCCCCGCCTACACCGTCAACGAATTCTGCGAAGCCCACCGGATCGGGCGGTCGCTGTTCTACGAGCTCGCGAAGGAGGGGCGAGGCCCCGCCGTCACGAAGCTCGGCAACCGCGCCGTGATCTTGGGTGAAGCTGCTCGGGAATGGCGCCGCGCCCGGCTCAACGAAGTGCGGAGCGTGTCGTGACGGCCGCAAGGGGCCGGGCCGGGCGTGGGGCGCCCGGTGACCGGAGGGGAGGGGGGAAGCCGGCCGAGCGGCCGACTGGTCAAAGTTTAACCAATGAGGGCGGGGCAAGCCAGTCTGCCGACGCTGCAATGATGGCCCTCGCTCACCGCTGGCGGCCGGTCCAGCCGCCCCGCGACTTCAGCGACTTCGGGATCGAGGTCCCCGTCGGCGCCGCTGGCGAGGTCCGGGTCCCTTGTCCGGTCTGTGGGCCCACGCACCGGCACCCCCGCGACAAGGTTGTCGCGGTGAACGTCGGCCGCGGGATCTGGAAGTGTCATCGCTGCGACTGGCGGGGGTCACTGTGGATCCGGCGGGTCCCCGACCCCGTCCGCCATGAGCCGCCGCCCCCGCCCCCGCCGCCCGACGCCCGCAAGGCCCAGCGGCTCGCCGTGATCTGGCGCGAGTCGGCGCCGCTCACCGACCCCCGCGCCGAGGTGGGGCTCGCCTACCTGCGAGCCCGGGGGCTCGGGGCCCTGGTCGACGCTGGGGACCTGCCTGGCGGGGACGTGCTCCGGCTGCACCCGCGACTCCCCTACTTCGAGACCAGCGAAGCCGGCCGGCTGGTCGGCACGTTCCCCGCCCTGGTCGCTCGCGTGCTCGACCCCGAGGGCCGGCCGGCTTCGCTACACCGGACGTGGCTCGCCGCGGACGGCTCGGGCAAGGCAGACGTGGGCTCGCCCAAGAAGCTCGCCTCTCCGGCCCGTGTGAACGCGCTACGGGGTGCCGCGATCAGGTTGTGGCCAGCGACCGACCGGCTCGCCGTCTGCGAGGGGGGCGAGACCGCGTGCGCCGTGCGCGTGCTCACCGGGATCCCCGTGTGGTCTGCCGTGTCGGCGCATGGGCTCGAAACCCTCATGCTGCCGCCGGGGCTCGCCGAGCTCACCGTCGCTGGGGACAACGATCCCCACGGGGTCGGCGAGCGAGCGGCTCACCGGCTGGCCCAGCGGGCCCAGCGGGAGGGGATCCCCACCGTCACCGTGTCGATCCCGAAGCGGGTCGGCGACGACTGGCTCGACGTGCTCAACCGGAGGTCGCCGGCATGACCGCCGAGAACGCCGACGCCCGCAAGGAGTTCGAGCAACAAGCCCGTGACCAGTGGCCCGACCCCGAGCCTCTGCCGACCCTGCCCGAGGTCGCGTCGTTCGACTTCGCCCTCCTGCCCGCCGGGCTCCGCCCGTGGATCGAGGACGTTGCAGAGCGCGTGCAGTGTCCGCCGGACTTCCCCGCGGCCGGCGCGATGGTCGGGCTGGGGACTGTGATCGGACGGAGCATCGGCATCCGGCCGAAGCTCCGCGACGACTGGCTGGTCGTGCCGAACTTGTGGGGGGCGATCGCCGGGCCGCCGGGCGTGATGAAGACCCCCGCCCTGAGCGAGGCCCTCCGGTTCGTGAACCGGCTCGAAGCGACCGCCGCAGAGGCCCACGCAGACGCGATGCGTGCCCACCGGGCCCGCGGCATGGTGCGGGATGCCGAGGGCGCTGCGTTGAAGGATGAGCTCCGCAAGCGCGCAAAGGCGAAAGCCAAGGGCCTGGAGGATCTCGCCCGAGAGGCGATCGACGCCGCCGAAAACGATCCCGCTCCCGCCCGCCGACGATACGTGACGAACGACGCCACGGTCGAGAAGCTCGGGGAGCTGCTGGCGTCTAACCCGCGCGGTCTTCTGGTGTTCCGCGACGAAATTGTCGGCTGGCTCGCTGGGCTCGACCGGGAGGGGCAGGAGGGTGCCCGGAAGTTCTACCTCGAAGCCTGGAGCGGCACGCAGGAGCGATACACGTACGACCGGATCGGCCGGGGGACGATCGATATCGCGTGCCCCACGGTGTCGGTGCTCGGGGGCATACAGCCCGGGCCCCTCGCCGCGTACCTGAAGGACGCCCTCACCGACGGTGCGCGGCAGGACGGGCTTCTGCAACGGTTCCAGCTGTTCGTCTGGCCCGACACGCGCGGCGAGTGGCGCAACGTCGACCGCTGGCCCGACAGCACCGCCAGGACGACGGCGTGGGAGGTGTTCGAGCGGCTGGCCGCGGTCGACCCCAGCACGCTCAGGGCGGAGTCTGAGGACAACCAGATCCCGTACCTGCGGTTCGAGCCCGAAGCCCTGGAGGAGTTCGTCGCGTGGCGCGTGGGGCTTGAGCAGCGACTCAGAGCCGACGGGGAGCACCCCGCTCTGCTGCAACATCTGGCGAAGTATCGGAGCCTGATCCCGAGCCTTGCCCTGATCTGCCACTTGGTCGACGCCCCCGAGGGCGGTCCCGTGTCGGTCGACGCGCTGATCCGGGCCCTCGCGTGGGGTGAGTACTTAGAGGCCCACGCCCGCCGGCTCTATGCACCGGCCCTGCGCCCGGAGGTCGAGGGCGCCCGGGAGCTTGCCCGCCGGATCCGGCGCGGGGACGTGCCGAGCCCCTTCATGGCCCGTGACGTGTACCGGCGGGGCTGGCGCGGGCTGGCTGATCCGCAAGCCGTCCGGACGACCGCAGAGCTTCTCGACGCCCTGGGCTGGCTCGCAGAGGAGATCCTCCCGACGACTTCCGCCGGCGGGCGTCCGGCCGTTCAGTACTACATCAACCCGAAGGCACAGAGGGCCCCCTCGTGAGCTACCTAGACCGGCTGCATTTTCTGGAAACGCCCCCGGAGGGTACCGCCAAAACTGACACAACCGGGGTTCTGTCAGTTCTGTCAGTACCCCCCGGGGCCCTTTCTGAAAAACGCGCCCCCGTCCGGACGGCCTCCGACCCCCTGGTCGAGCTCTACCGCGTGCTGTTCGAGGGGCAAGCCCCGAGGGCCCTCGCGTCGCTCGAACCGGCCGACGTGCGCCGGGTTGTCGCCCTGGGGGCTGTCCGGCCCGAGGTCGCCGCGGCAAGCGTGTTGCTCGCCTACCGCCGGCCGGGGGTCGCGGGGGCGCTGATCGCCGTGCCGAAGGAGCGGTACGACGGGCTGGCTGTGCTCGAAGTGTTCGCCGGGGAGAGATCGGCATGACGTACCCCGTGATCCTCGCCGATCCACCGTGGCGCTACCGGCCTGCAACGCTTTGCGTGGCGCGGGTCCCTTCTGGTCTTGCCGCTGCGGGTCGTTCAAGCCCCGCCATATCTCTAGCGACAGGTTAGTAACCGCTAACATGGTTCGTTGACATGACCGAGCAAGTCACCCTCTCCGAGGCCGCCCGCCGCCTGAAGGTCACCCGCGCGGCCGTTTCCCGCTGGGCCGCGACCGAAGACGACTTCCCGCCCGTCGCCCACCGCGGCCGGGCGCTGCTGGTGTCCTGGCCGGACCTGGCGAGCTGGCATGCTGCCCGCGTGGCAAACCAGGACGCCCGGAGCCAGAAGGCCGCGGCGGATGCCCGGGTGCGCGTGCTGCGGGGCGTGCTGTGGCGGGCACTCAACGGCTTGGTCGGCGGGCGCGATGCGGGCATGGTGCTCTACGTCGCGTGGACCGAGCGCGCCCTGCGCAAGATCAGCAAGCAGTGGGGCATTCCGTTGCCACCGTGAGCGCGGACATGACCCGCGACGAGCTGCTCGCCCTGACCTTGACCGCCGGCATCGCCGGTGCCAACTACGATCTGACCCACCTCAGCGGCGATGACCTGGAGCGCGAGGGCTGGCTCGCAGCCGA